>PKUY01000128.1 GCA_003131705.1 Acidobacteriota bacterium
CTTCCAGAATCGCATCGATGAAGCCTATCGCCGGCTCCAGCTTCGGTCTCTCTCGCACGGGCATCTTTCGCTCCATCGGAACCGCACGGAGCACAGCCTCACGCACCATACGCCGATGAATCCCCAACTTCTNNACCATGCTCATACTCGCGTCGGATGGTTTTCAGTAAGGGTGGGGCCAAATCAAAGTATCGAATGGGGCCAAATCAGAGTATCGAAATCAGCTCGCAAGCATTTTGGCGAATGACTAGGGTTCTGACACATGATGAACGAGGATTTCAGGACCGTGATGAGGTTTCTATTGCGAGGTCTGACCTGCCACGCGTTTTGACACAGCGATGCGGGATCCTGGTCCCGGCGGCAGGGCCTGTTTACTTCTGTTCGAAGGAAAGAATCACCCGCCCGTGCAAACTCTTACTTCTCTGGAAACAGACCGGGCATCCAGCGCGAAGCCAGAGCAGCCGGAAACGCGAGACGAAGTGGCCCGTATGGATTTCAAGAAACGATCACATCCCGGCGAATCAACTCAGCGACAATTCGACGGCTGTGCCGGTCTGTCATTCCAAGCACTCTTGCGACTTCGCCTCGTGGTAGCTCTCCACGGTTGAGCAGGGCTTCAAGCACAAGTACAGACTTAGGTGGAAGAGATTTCACCCCGATTTCTTCTTCAGCCCAAAGGAGGACTCGGGCTCGCAATCGATCCGGCTGAATAAGACTCTCCATGAAATCAACTTGCTCGATGCAGGTAGTGAGAAAGAATCTCGTGAATTCGGCCAATGCTTTTTCGCTGAGATTTCCACGGCCGTCGAGATCGTTCCTACGTGTTTGATCGCAGTTAGCGAGATGCATTTTGTAAGTGTCGACATTGCGTGCTAAGCCGCGAGCGACAGACCAGAGTGCCCCCGTATCGAGAGTTTCCAGCAACGTCGCGTGGGACATGAGCCGCACAACGCGGCCGTTTCCGTCGAGAAACGGATGTATCCAGGCTAGGCGATGATGTGCAGCCGCCGTCGCCACCGTTAACTCAGCCTTCCCGAGCGGAGTGTAAGCGGCCTCGAATCGATCGAGAAATCGATGTATGGCTCCTGAGCTGACGGGGACGTGTCGTCCTACTATGACATCGTTGCTTCGTAATTCACCTGGAACAACAGTTAAACGCTCCTTCGTGTCGGGGTTCTCTACCCATAGCAGCTCTTTTGGGAGATTCTCGCAAAAGCGACGGTGGATCTCCCTAATTCCCTCGCGCGTTGTCGCGTGGCCGGCAAGCCCTCCACCGTCGATCCATCGCTGCACTTCTATGTGTGCCTTGGCCTCATATTGGAGGTTTCGTTTATCGGCGTCACGACTGTAATTGTTCTTGAGAGCTCGCTCGATATCGACGGGATGAGTATTGTGGCCTTCTATTAGGTTGCTGTAGTAGCAGTTCGTCGAGCGGACCAAGTCCGCTAGGGCTGCTGCGGTACCTTTAGGCAAACTGTGGTGGAAACCGGATGATCGAGACACTAAATTGAAAGCCAAATTGGTCAGTTCTTCGCGGAACCTCGAATCTGCGGAAAGAAGCATCGGCTCCATGAGGCTGACATCCTCCCCACGGTCATTCGCCACTTTCTTGGCCGCCATAAAGTCCGCTTTTATGTCCGCACCTGTTCCCATAATATATCCTTCTTATCAATGAGTTACGTTGATTTCAATACCGATTGTGATCCATTAATGTCCGCTTCTATGTCCGAATTAATGTCCCTCTCTCTAACGCGAATGTTTACATCACTTTACGATAGTCGGGTGGGATTGGTTGGGTCGAGGACTGGCGCCATACTCTGTAGGTTCGGCCTATCTATAATTTCGCGTCGGTGTAGGGGAAGGCGCTCACGCCAAGCACCAGTTCAAGGCACGGGACAGTGTCTCCGGCGAAGCGCTGCCAGTCGCCGATCCGCGACTTGAGACCGTCGAGTTTTATAAAGTCAGCAGCTTGAAAACCATTCGGGGCGGGATTGAAGAGGAGGCGCAGCCACCTCCCTGGTCTGGCGTTCCACCGCCACTTGCGGTCTATCGCGAACGTGGCCACCGGCGACTTGCGGCGCGAACGTACGAGGAAAAGTGTATAAGCTGCATCTGGGGATGCCATATGGCAGTCGAGATGATCATCGATCAGTGGAATCCGAGCAAACGCCGCTATCGAACCGAGACATTCTGTTATGGTCCTCGCTCCTGCCCTCTCTACCGATCCGGACCGGAGCGCAAAGTTCCGGGCCGTCGTGGAATGACGTATACAGAGGAAGATTGGGTGGACGAGGAAGCGACTTCACGCCGCGCCCCCGATGAGTAGCTGCGGCGCGATTTGGAATTACGAGTGACTTCGTGCAACCGGAGAAATGTGCGACCTGCGGAATTTTTGCGGAGCACACCACCGTTTCCGGCGAGACAACGATGAGCGCTTGCTTCCATTGCGACCAGAACCGACGGACGGCAACCCAGAAGAGCTTGTCCAAGAGGCTGAGGCTGGGCCGAGGATCTCGCCGCTTCAGGACGGTGAGCTGCTGGCGAAGAACCAAGTTCTCGAGAACGACGCTCCCACGGTGACGGAACAGACGGACGAGCGCTCCGAACCAGAGCGAAAACAAACTGAGCATGGATCAGAGTTATAACAAAACGCTCGCGGCGGAGCAGCCACTATGTTATTGATTTCAAAGTCGGCGAGAATTTTGGCGAGCCACAGGTCGGTCCGTTGCAACGATCACACGGTTTCTTACTCTTGTCCGGGCGCTTGTCTATGACATACTCGGGATCTGTAGGTTCTCCGCGCAGCCACACGAACTCGCAGCCTTCCATGCATTCGATATCTTCATAGCCATTGCTTACGAAGCGGTGCTCAGCTGCACCCAGGCAAATAGGACATATGCAGTCGTGAAGTTCGTGCCATTGGGCACCTCGTTGCCCTGCTACAGCTTTTGGCAGACGGTAATACCATCGCGCAGCGGGATCAGGACGGGGTAGAGGTCTTTTGAGGCGTAGACCATCCGGTTGAATTCCTGCACTCCCTGAGTGTCATGGTCCTCCGGCGCGGCCGGGCGTGCGGCTTTGCCCGCCCAAATCGTATTGTCCGTGACGAGCAAGCCGCCGCGCTGCAGCTTTGGCAGCGCCACACGCAGTGCAGCTGGATACTGATGTTTGTCCACATCGTTGAAAATCAGATCGAATGTGCCCGGTGCCCTCTTCAGCAGCGCCATCGCGTCGCCGATTCTTACTTCGATTCGTTTGGCCACGCCCGCCCTTTGAAAATACTCCTTCGCGCGGAGTGCTTTTTCCACATCGCCGTCCGTATAGGTCACTTTCGCCTTTGCTCCCGCCGCGCGCGCCAGCCAGATCGTGGAATAGCCAATCGCCGAACCCATCTCGAATATCCGCTTTGCGCCGGAAACCTGCACGAAGAGGGCCAGCATTCGCGCTACCGCCGGCCCGATGATGGGTATGCGATGCTCCTCCGCATAGCTTTCCATTTCCCGAACCACTGCATCGCGTTCCGGCAGCAGGTTATAGATGTAATCCTCGACGTCGTCCTGAATGTACCCGCTGCGTAGATTCTCACTGCGTATCACAGGTTTTCTCCTGGCTTCAGCGCGTGGATCGTGAGCCCTTTGATCTTCTCCCTTATCACCAGTAATCGGCCCTGGCAGCGGCGGCTACGGCTAACTCCCGATAAGTTCTTTAAAGGGGGAATGTCAAGAAAAAAACCTCCCCAGCGACCGGATTTTTTCTTGCTTTCCAGCCCGTATCACAACCCCGATCATGGCAGGTATGACTGTTAGTACCCCACGTTGGCAGAGATCCGACGTCTGCTCGCTATTGTATTTCATTGTCCACAGTGAGAGTCCCTGCGCATTCGCAAAACACCCGTGTCTGCATCGCCGAAAACATTCCCGCTAGAGACTGCACGTCGCATCGCCTCACCTTCCCACGAACAGCGCCTACAGCGCAAACTGAATCCGTCGTTGACTCAACAGGCCCAGGTCGCGTAACGTGCAGTCCTTCGAGAGCCGCCACTTTCAACTAAACCGGGGACAATTTCATGCAACAATGACGCTTGGCTAGGGGCCGCTAAGATGCGCGTTAAGTCCAAGAAGAGCGCCGAGCGCCGACGCGGAACGCCCGACAAAACAGGCTCCGGCAAGGACCTCGGAAACTTTAAAGGGTTCGCGAATTCTAGAATCACAGCTCATTTCCACTCTGCGCTGGCGGGGTATTCAACCAAGTCCTATGATCCCATCGCGGCTTTCCTTCCCAACAGGCTTTTCGAGTGGATACCGCAGGTTGCGAAATACTGGTTTCATAAGAAGCACGCGTTCAGAGATTACACGACGCACGGAAAAGGAACCGGTATTTATCCGATCGATGACCGCGTGAAGATCAGCGTAGCGGGGGATTGGGGCACAGGGACGGACGAAGCGAGAATCGTTGCGGCAGCAATGGAAAAGTCCGACTCGGATTTCACAATTCACTTGGGAGATGTGTATTACGTCGGCGACGACAATGAGGTGCGAGAAAACTTCCTTGGGGAGAAGACGAGTCCCTATACACCGGTAAAGTGGCCGATGGGCTCGAAAGGCAGCTTCGCACTCAATGGCAATCATGAAATGTACGCTGACGGAAACGGCTACTGGAGAATGGTTCTGCCGAGGATGGGATTGAAAGAACGCGGCAGCGAATGGGGAGCGGGACAGTGGGCGAGCTTCTTTTGCCTCGAAAATAAGCACTGGCGCATCATCGGACTGGACACAGGCTACAATTCTACTCGTTTTGACTGGGGGAAAGTTCCGGTGCTGCAGCGGAGCAAATGGCTTCGCAAGACGACGTCGTTCAAGCCGGGGTGCGCGATTCCCGAGCCTCTGCTCGCCTGGCTGGAATCCACCGTGAATCCGGACGGAGACAAGCGCGGTTTGATTCTGCTGTCGCATCACGGGCCGCACTCCGCGTTTGGGAGTTGGTATCAAATTCCGGCGAAGCAATTGGTGAAGCTGATTCACCGGCCGGTTATTTGGTTTTGGGGCCACGAGCACAAGCTGGC
>PKUY01000261.1 GCA_003131705.1 Acidobacteriota bacterium
CCGCTGCCGCAGGGGCAAGGGTCATTCCTGCCGATCTTCTCGTGGGCATCAAGGGCCATGATCTTGTGACATTACCGCGCTAGATTCGAGAAGACAAGCAACGGAGGAAATCTCCGGCAGAAGCGAACGTTCATACTCGGTGGACGTGCCTTTCGCCCTGGGGGTGTGCTTGGATCGCAAGAAGCCATAGCCGAGGAAATTTAAGCCGTGGCCGCGACGCGGAGGTGACCTTGGCGACGTGATCGCGGTGCGCGCTTAACAATGATCTCAACGTCTCGGCCAAGCAGGTCAAAAAGCGCATGAGGGNNTGGCCACGCAGAAGACGCGAGATTTTCGGCTGATCGATCTGCAGTATGTGGGCGGCAGCGCTTTCAGAGATGATCAACCGTAGCGAAAACTGCCTCGACCGCGACCTGCGCTGCCTTCTAAGAGAGAAAGGAAAAAAAGAAAACCGTTGCTCGTAGTTGACGGGTCATTCCATCAGAGCTTCGGTGGGGACCGGAGCGAACTCGTTGCCTTAACGATTGAGCTTATTCGGAGCTTCGCGTTTCATTTGCAGCTTCATCGGCCGACAGGCATTGCGGACGTGCGCGTTGAAACCGAACTCAAGATCGGCTCGGTTGCACCACTCCGCCGGGAATACCCCAAGAAATGTCGAGGCCAAAATGTTACCCGTTAGTGATACACAAGAATATGGTATCCTTACACATGAGAGGGTAAAAGGGATGCGTACCAACATCGATATCGACGATCGCTTGATGCAACAGGCAATGAGGAGCAGTCGATCACGGACAAAACGCGCCGCAGTCGAGGAAGGATTGCGCCTGCTGATTCAAACTCGGGCGCAGGCCACCATTCGGCAGCTTCGAGGCAAGATCCGTTGGAATGGAGACCTCCACAAGTCTCGTCTCACGCGACTTGCAGAGTAGACACCTATGGTCATCGTTGACACTACGGTCTGGATCGACTATCTGCGCGGTATACAGAACAAAGAGACCGACTACTTCGATCGCGAGCTCGGCCAGCAACGCTTTGGACTGACGGACTTGATTCTCTGCGAGACTCTTCAAGGCATCGGAGATGCGAATACATTTACAAGAGTCCTGCGCGAACTTCGTAAGTTCGAGGTATTTGAGACTGGTGGCCAGGAGCTGGCTATCGAAACGGCGAGAAATTTCGGGAATCTCCGTCAGCGGAGACGCACCATCCGCAAGACGATCGACTGTTTGATTGCGACGTTTTGCCTCCTTCACGGACATTCGCTATTACACCGGGACCGCGACTACGATCATTTCGAAGATTTTCTGGGCCTGGCAGTAATTCACCCCTGAAGTTGATCGGAGAGCACCGGTTCAACGGTCCTTCTCCGAAAAGCACCGGATGGACGTCTGTATCATTCACCTCTCGCCTTGGTACGCCAAGTATTTCAGCTTTGTCTAGGGCGTGGCGGTCTTCAGGAGAAACTTGTCACGCCGGAGGCGCCTGTACACGAACTGTGCACGAATCCAACATGTTCATGCCATTGAGGATAGCTTTGAGCGAGAGGCAGGTTCCCCGATTTATTGGAAACGTTAGTAGTTGGTAGTGATGGATAGAGTGGTTGGAGTCGAGTCTGGTGCTCTGCAAGCAGGGGGTCACCGGTTCGATCCCGGTCACGTCCACCACAAAATTCAGGACTTGTGCTTCGTCACTCGGTTTTTGTGACGTGCCTTGTGACGTAACCTCCGGTTCGGCCATCTGACCGGTGGCGAGGGCTTCTAGCGCGTTCCGCTTTGCTTCCAGTCTGACATGCGAATAACTTAGCGGTTGAGTTCGGCGACATACGAGTTTCGCTTTTCATCGTTTTGAATCGCACGCCAGTTTGGGCCTTGATACCAACGACTTCGTGCGACATCATTTTACGTCCACGCCATCTAGGTGAAGCGCTGAACCGGCTCGCCACGGTTTCGAAGAACAACACGGGGACGACGGCGTACGCGTATGACACCAAGAATCGGCTGACGAATCTCGCGGCAGCGGGCGGCTCCGGCGCCACTCCCGCGAATTTCAGCTACGCCCACACGCTCGACAACGCAGGGCACCGCACCAGCGTCACCGAGCAGTCGGGCCGCAAAGCCAGCTACGCCTACGACAGCATCTACCGCCTCACCAGCTAGACGATCTCGTCCGATCCGGGTGGCAATAATGGCGCATGGACTCGGCGGTGCTCCTCTATCTGCCAGGTTTCATCGGAAGTCTACCGGGCGGGCCTTTTTCCACTCGGCTGAGGATTGGCGGAAGACCGCTGAAACTAACAACGCAAGGCGGAAGTTCTCGGCGTGTCAGCTCACCGACCTCGGCCAGCGTTGGGGCTTGCCAGCCAGTCTACGGTAAGGGATAATCACCATGTAAGGAATCAGCGATTAAGTAAGGATGCTATGATGCAGCATTCCACGGTAACGAGGAAGGGGCAGACGACTATTCCAGGAAAAATTCGCAAGGCTTTGCGAATCAACCCGGGCGACACACTGGAATATGTAGTGGAGGGAGACCGTGCGACTATTCGCGTGCATCCGGGTGCGCGGTCACTTAAGGGTGTGCTCGCCAGTAAGAAGGGTAAGGGGATGTCCTTCACCCAAATCCGCGAGGCCGCAGCGTCGGCTGCCCGCAATCGCGAGGGCATCCGGTGAGCAAGCGAAGGCTTGTCGATACCAATCTGATCGTTCGCCATTTAGTACAAGACCATGAAAAACATGCCAAGGTGGCCGGAAGACTCTTCGATGCCTGCGATCGCGGCGAGGTAGTGATCGTGGTGTTGCCCGCGGTTCTCGCCGAGTGCGTGTTTGTATTGGATTCTTTCTACCAGCATTCACGTGGAGATATCGCTTTGGCGCTAGGCACCCTCATCTCTAGCCCTGGTGTTGAGATCAACGAGGAGGCAATTCATCTCGACGCCTTGGACCGCTATCGAAAAACGAAGGTTCATTTCGTGGACTGCTTGATAGCGGCAACCGCGTCGTCCGAAAACACGCCAGTGGCCACCTTCGATCAGGACTTTCGAAAATTCGCCGACGTGCGCGTAGAAACCCAATAGTTTCTCCTCGAGTACCGTTCTCAGTCTTCGTATGGTCGGCCGCCAAGGGCGCGTCACTGTGCACAAACTGTGCACGAATCCAGCGTATTCATGCCATGGGGGATAGCGTCGAGCGAGAAGCAGGTTCCCCGAATTGTTGGAAACGTTAGTAGTTCGAAGTGAGGGATAGAGTGGGTGGAATGGAGTCTCGTGCTTTGCAAGCAGGGGGTCACCGGTTCGATCCCGGTCACGTCCACGAACCATCTGCCTGCAATTTCAATCACTTGCTAATTCGGCCTTTGTTCGACTTCGCTAGATTTGGGAACAATTGATTTTCAAGCTGATCTACGGCCTGCCTCTGCGCGCTCGCGCTGGCATGCGTGTACACTTCGAGCGTGGTCGTCATGTGCGAGTGGCCGAGTTGCGCTTGCGCCACGCGGAGAGGCGTCCCTTGCTCCTGATACGCTTCACTGACCGTGTTGTGGTGGACTTTTACGCGCCGGGCGAGAGCACGCACGCTCGGCAACTGCTGCCCTGCGCGGAGCTGCCCTGTTGTTATCAAAAACACGATCTGTTCTGCGAGCTGTTGCTACAGCGGAACGTCGCTGTTCTTGCTGACTTACCCCGCCCGCGAGCGAACGTAGCTAGCGATCATCCGGGCAACCGCAGGACAAGCCGCCTGGCGACCACGTACAAAGTTCCCGTCAAATAGCTCACTGACAATGGTACCGTATATGTTACCATTTGTTATGGTCGAAGTACGCGAATACCTTGACCGCAGCGGACACAGTCCGTTTGCCGCTTGGTCTGACCGTCTGAACAGAGAGGCGGCAGCCAAGGTGGCGGCTGCCCTAGCGCGCATCCAGCAGGGCAATTTTTCGAATGCCAAGGGCGTGGGAACTGGCGCTTACGAGTACCGGATTGATTTTGGCCCGGGCTACCGGATTTACTTCGGCAAGGATGGGGACAGGCTTGTAATCCTGGTTGGCGGAGGAACAAAGAAACGTCAGCAGGAAGACGACCGCGCTGGCCCGGTGGCTAGACTACAAACAACGAAAAGAGGCAGGAGGATGACAACAATGGCTTTGACGCGAGATTTCAAGGAGACAATCCGGGCACGCGTAAAACGCGATCCTGGTTTCCGCGAGGCACTTCTGCGAGAGGGAATCGAAAACTTTCTTTCCGGTGACGTGGAAACCGGCAAGATCATCCTTCGCGATTTCATCAATGCGACAGTTGGCTTCACGAAACTGAGCGACGTTACCCATCGCTCGGCAAAGAGTCTGATGCGGATGCTCGGTCCCCGTGGGAACCCTCAGGCTCGCAACCTGTTCGAAATCGTTGCCTATTTGCAGCAAGCGGAAGGGGTGCGCTTCGAAGTCCGATCGGCGGGTGCTGCCTTACGCGCGAAGCGGCGGTCGGCTTCCCACGGAACAAAACGCGCTGCCGCTTCGAGTCGTTGATCGCGCAGGACTAATAGTCCGGGCCATCGTTGCTGCCGAGTGAGATTCTGTCACTCTACACGTGGGATAGTCCGATGACGACGATCTCGCGATGCAAACTAGGCCGAGTTTAGGGTGAGAAGGAAGAAAACATCCGGATGGTCAGGATCAACGTCTTCCGGCTGATACGGCGCAGGAAGAGCCTCTAAATAGCAGCGGATTTCTCTTCCTCGGCCATTGACCGCGATCCGCTCGAACCCAGATTGCAACGACTTAGTCTCAGCGGCACGATAGATGCAGGAAATCTCTGGCACAGATTTGTTCCACGGAATTAGCAACTCGTTGGGGAACGCACCTGAAGAATGAAACGATTGTCTGCGATACTTTTTCGTCGGAACTTCCGACGCGAGAATGTCTCTCGGAAATAAACTGAGATTGGCATTTCGAAACCGCTCCTCCTCATCCACTCGAAGTCTGAACTGAAAAAGACCTGCCGCTGCCGGGAAAGGCGCGGTCTGAGCCATCCGATATGTGCAGGCTTCGAATGAGGTTCACGGATTCAACTAGACATCACATGGTGGGATCGCCTGTTCGGCAC
>PKUY01000055.1 GCA_003131705.1 Acidobacteriota bacterium
TCTATAGCTCACGGCCAAATCCGTGAACCATCCAGATGAGAACTGAACAGAAACAGAAACTGGCCTTGCGGCGCCGCTGGCGGATTCGCCAGAAGGTCAGCGGCACGAAAGACCGTCCGCGGATGAGCGTTTGCTTCACAAACAAGAACATCCACATCCAATTTATTGATGACGTGGCTGGCGTAACGCTGGCGGCGGCGTCAACAACGAGCAAGGCGACGCCGGACCGGGATAAGCTGGCCGCCAATGCCGTGAGCGCCAAGGTCCTTGGCAGTCTGGCGGCACAAGCCGCCCTGGGCAAGGGAATCAAACAGGTGATTTTTGACCGCGGCGGTGCGCGTTATCATGGCAAGGTGAAAGCCCTGGCTGACGCAGGGCGCGAAGCGGGTCTGCAATTCTAACGTATAATGGAAACCAATACTGTGGCCGAACCAAGCAAAGTAGAGAGCGGTGAACACCGCCCTGCACGCGGACCAAGTCGTGGGCGGCGAAGCCGGCCGGAGCCCGAGCCCACTTATGATGCGCAGTCCGGGCAAGAACTCAGCGAAAAGGTCGTGTTCATCAATCGTTCCGACAAAGTCGTCAAAGGCGGGCGCCGCTTCAATTTCAGCGCGTTGATCGTCGTGGGAGACAAGCACGGCCGTGTGGGAGTCGGTTTGGGTAAAGCCGGCGAAGTCGCGGATGCGATTCGCAAGGGCGGAGAAATGACCCGTTCGCAAATGGTCGGGGTGTCGCTGAAAGATGCCACTATTCCGCATGAGGTGTTTTCGCATTATTGCGGAGCAAAAGTCCTCTTGCGACCGGCTTCGCCGGGCACGGGTATTATTGCGGGCAAGACAGTGCGTTCTGTTCTTGAATCGGCAGGCGTCAAAGACGTCCTGACAAAGTCCCTTGGTTCCAAGAACGCCGCGAATGTGGTCAAAGCCACATTGCAGGCGCTGATGAGCCTGCGTCTGCGCGAAGACATTTATCTCGGCCGGGGTTTGGAAATCAAGAAGGCGCAAGCTCCGAACGCTCCAGGAGAGGCATCGCCGACGCCACCAGTTTCGACCACGCCTCCACCAACGACTTAGCATTTTATGCGATTACATGACCTCAAACCTCGTCCCGGCGCCCGGCATCGTCGTAAACGATTAGGCCAGGGCGAAGCCAGCGGCCACGGCAAAACCAGCGGTCGCGGCGGCAAAGGCCAGACGGCGCGTTCGGGCAGCTCGATCCGCATCGGCTTTGAAGGCGGCCAGATGCCGCTTCACCGGCGTCTACCGAAGCGCGGCTTTTCAAGTCCCTTTTCGAAGACCTTTACCGTCGTGAACGTCGAGAGCCTCAACGCTTTCGCTGCGGGGGATACAGTCACCCCGGAATCACTCACCGAGCGCAAGATTGTACGCTCGCAGCGCGATGGCGTGAAGATTCTGGGTAGCGGCGAACTGAAGATTGCGTTGACGGTCCGTGCGCACGCGTTCAGCAAGTCGGCGGCGGAGAAGATTGCGAGCGCCGGAGGGACGACCGAAGTTCTATCATGAGAAAGCTGGCCGAGGCTTTTCGGAACATTTTCAGCACGCCCGACCTGCGCAGACGTGTGCTGTTTGTGCTGGCGTTGCTGGCAGTGTACCGGCTCGGCGCTTTCATCCCCACGCCTGGGATCAACACAGAACTCTTGCAGCAGCTTTTTGAGCAGAGCAAGGGTTCGGTGCTCGGCATTATCGACCTGTTCAGTGGCGGCAACTTCCGCCGGCTGACGATCTTTGCGCTGGGCATCATGCCGTACATTACGTCCTCGATCATTCTGCAATTGCTGGTGGTCGTGTGGCCCTATCTCGAGCGCCTTCAAAAGGAAGGCGAACTGGGCCGGCGCAAAATCACCCAGTACACGCGCTATCTCACGATTGTCCTGAGCGCGTTTCAGTCGTTTGCAATTGCCAGGACGTTAATTGCGCAAAGTTATGCAGGGCAAGCACTTGTGTACCACCCCGGGCCTCGTTTCATCCTGATGACGATGCTGACGCTGACCACCGGTTCGGCCTTCATCATGTGGCTGGGTGAGCAGATCAGCGAGCGCGGAATCGGAAATGGCATGTCGCTCATCATATTCGCAGGGATTGTAGTCGGCCTGCCTCGTGCCGTAGGGGACCTTTGGGAGAAAGTCAGGACCGAGCAGTGGGGATCGTTTACGCCTATTGCCATTCTGGCGCTCCTCGCCTTGATGACGGCGGTGATCGCGTTCATCGTCTTCGTTGAGGGCGGCCAGCGACGAATTCCGGTCCAGTACGCCAAGCGCGTGATGGGCCGCAAGGTAATGGGCGGGCAGATGACGTATCTCCCGCTGCGCGTCAATTCCGGCGGCGTAATTCCGCCGATTTTCGCAAGCTCGCTGCTGACATTCCCGCAGACTCTTGCGCTGATTTTTCAGAACCGGTCGTCGCATCTCCAGGCTTTCGGGAGAATGATCGCCTGGGGAGAACCGCTTTACACCGTAATCTATGTAACGTTGATCATCTTTTTTGCGTTTTTTTACGTGGGGATTATTTTCAACCCGACGGAGCTCGCGGATAATATGCGGAAGAATGGAGGCTTTGTTCCGGGAATTCGCCCGGGACGAAACACCTCGGAATACATCAACCGCATTTTGACCCGTTTGACGCTTGTCGGCGGACTCTATTTGGCGATCGTTTGCCTGCTTCCGGAGTGGATGATTTCAGGAATCCATTTGCAGCACCTGCCCGCCTTGCTCGGCGGCAATTGGTTTGACACCCACATGCCGCGCTTCGTGCTGGACGGCTTGGGCGTGCAGTTTTACTTCGGCGGCACGTCGTTGCTGATCGTGGTGGGCGTGGCCATGGACACGGTGCAGCAGTTGGAAGCGCAACTCGTGATGCGGAATTACGAAGGGTTCGTGCGAAAGGGCCGGGTGCGGAGTCGTCGCGGTTGATGACCGGTAATTCGGCGGTGAGGATGGCTCTTAATCGTGCTTTGATTTTTCTGGGTCCCCCTGGAGCAGGAAAGGGCACCCAGTCGAAACGAATTGCGCTGCGATGTGGCGTGCCGCATCTGTCAACGGGCGACATGTTCCGCGATGCAATCAGCCGCGGGAGCGAGCTCGGGCGCGTCGTTCAGCCGATCATGGAACGCGGCGACCTCGTGCCGGACGATCTGGTTATGAAGATGGTCGAGGAAAGGCTGGCGCGGCCGGATTCTGCGGGAGGGTTCGTGTTTGATGGGTTTCCGCGGACGCTGCCGCAAGCCATGCAGCTCGATCGCATTCTGGGAAAGATGGGTTTCGGCAAGCCGATCGTTGTGGATTTCTCGGTGAGCGTCGACAAACTGCTGCGGCGCCTGTCGGGCCGCTGGACCTGCAGCGTTGGCGGTGAAATCTACAATGTGTATGATGCGCCTCCGCAAAAAGCTGGAATCTGCGACGCAGACGGCGGCAAGCTCTTTCAGCGCCCCGATGACCGCGCCGAAGTAGTGAAAGAGCGGCTCGCCGCTTACGAGCGCCAGACGAGGCCGCTTGCAGAGTATTACCGGCGTCAGGGCGTGCTCGACACCCTAGATGCTGCGGCTGGCATGGAAGACGTAAGCCGCGCGCTGGGTGAAATTGTGAAACGTGCGGAAGGGCAGAATGGTCGTCTGTAAATCGCCGGCTGAGCTGGAGAAGATGCATCAGGCCGGGTTAATTGTCTGGGGGGCGCTCGAAAGAATGCGCGCGATGGTTCGACCGGGCATTTCGACGAAGGAATTGGACGAATTTGCCGAGGCGTACACGGCCGAGCATCATGCGCGTCCGGCATTTAAGGGTTACCGGGGATACCCGGGTTCGGTGTGCACGTCGATCAATCAGGAGGTCGTGCACGGAATTCCGTTGCCATCGCGCCGTGTGAAGGAAGGCGACATTCTGTCAATGGATTTTGGCGTCG
>PKUY01000266.1 GCA_003131705.1 Acidobacteriota bacterium
GTCGCAGCTGGGCAACGCTTCCAAATCGCCGCAGGAGCTTTCGCGCCGTCAGGTTGCCAACGCCTGGAATCTCCACCAGTGATGTTTTGATTCGCCGGCTCGACCGCCGTTGGCGGTGAAACGTTACCGCAAAGCGATGAGTCTCGTCGCGAATTTGCTGGATCAGACGCAATACCGGCGAATGAGGGTCGAGTATGCATGGCTCGTCTTCGCGTCCCAGGACGTATAGAATCTCTTCTTTCTTCGCGATGCTGGCCATCGGCTGATTGATGATTTCGAGTTTTTCCAGCGCTTGGGCCGCCGCGTGTAATTGTCCGGTTCCTCCATCGATCAGTATCAGGCTCGGTTGCGGCTTGCGGTCTGCCTGCAGGCGGCGGTAGCGCCGCTCGACTGCCTCCCGCATGCTCGCGAGGTCGTCGCGTAGCAGACCCTCGGATTTGTCCCGTGATTCCGGCATCGCCTCGCCGCGGATGATGAATTTCCGGTAATCGGACTTCTTCATCTTGCCATCCTCCCAGACGACCATAGACGCGACGGTGTCCGATCCCTGGAGGTGCGAGATGTCGAAGCTCTCGATTCGTTTCGGCGGCTCCGGAAGACCCAACGCCGACTGGAGCGCTTCGGAAATGGCTTTCGAGCTTGGGCGGAGCACGCGGAAGCGCTGCACGAAGGAGTGCTGCGCATTCTTTTCCACGAGTTCCAGGAACGCATGTTTTTGCCCACGCTGCGGGTTGAGGATTTCGACGCGATGCCCGGCCGCTTCGGTGAGCACTTCTTCGAGGAGCGCACAATCCTCGAAAGCCATCGGGACGTGAATGAAGCGGGGCAGATACGCCGCGTCCAGATAAAGCTGTTTCAGCAGCGACGGCAGGAATTCCGCGGCGTTGAATTCTTCGAGGTCCTCCCAGTAGAAATCGCGCCGGTCCACCACCCGCCCGCCGCGCAAGTGAAAAAGATTCACGGCTACCTGGGGCGGTTCGGCATACCAGGCGAGCACGTCCGTGTCGTCGCCTTCCGCTGCGGCAATTTTTTGCCGCTCTTCCATTTCGGTGAGGGTCCGCAGAAGATCGCGATATCCCCCGGCTTCTTNNCTTCGTAACGCTCTTCGTTCGAGGCGCTCTCCATGCGCTCCTTCAGGCTGCGCGAAAGATCGTTGCGGCGGCCTTCGAGAAACACCCGGACGTCGCGCGCCGCCTCGGCATAGCGTTCGTCGGTCACCAGCCCTGCGCAAGGCCCCAGGCAGCGGTGAATGTAATATTGTAAGCAGGGACGCGGGTGGAGCCGCGTGAGGTCCACGGTGCAGGAGGGCACCAAAAAATGTTTGTGGATCAGGTTCACCATTCGGTACGCGAGTCGCGCGGGGAAATACGGCCCGAAGTAAATCGATCCGTCTTTGTTGAGGCGCCGCGTCACATAGACTCGCGGGTATCTTTCGAACGCCGTGTAGCGGATGTAGGGATAGGTCTTGTCGTCGCGCAGCAGGACGTTGAATTTTGGCTTGTGTTGCTTAATGAGATTGTTTTCGAGTGCCAGCGCTTCTTTCTCGTTGTCCACTACGATGTATTCGAGATCGACTGCCTCGCGCACCAGTGAGCCCGTTTTTGCGTCGTGCCAGCTCGATTCGAGAAAATACGATTTCACGCGGCTTCGCAGCGAGCGGGCTTTCCCGACGTAGAGGATTGTCCCGGCAGCGCCTTGAAAGAGATACACGCCGGGCTGCGCGGGAAGCTGGTCGACTTTTTCGCGGAGTTCCATTTGTGGCGCGTTACAATAGACGCGGGTTTGGCAGTTCGGCTAAAGAACTCCCGAACCCTGCAACTTTCATGATAGCAAACGCATTCTAAGCAAAACTAGATACCCATGCGGCGGAAACCCTATCAACTCGCGCTTTTTGGACTGCTTCTTATTGCGCTGCCCGCGTGGGCGAGCCAACAGAAGCCTCAGCCCCCTGCGGGAGCGACCCCGGGTTCGTCCGGTCCCGCGGGTCCTCCTCCTGCGAAGCCCTTGCAGGCAGGGCAATCAGCGGACACAGCCCCGGATCGGGTCACCGCAGACGAGGATATCGACGTGGGGTTGTTCTACATGCACAAGGGCGATCAGGACGCCGCTATTCCGCGTTTCGAGGACGCGATCCGCAAGCAGCCAAAGCTTGCGAAGCCGCGACTTCTTCTGGCCGAGGCGTACGAAAAGAAGGGCGACAAGGCCAGCGCCGCAAAGTGCTACAAGGAATACCGGCAGGCATTCCCCAATGCGCCCGACGGGAAGAAAATTCAGAAGAAAATCGACAAGCTAACGAGCCAATGAACGACAGGCCGCTCGTGGGACCTTTCTACTGCCGACGACTAGGATGCTCTACTTGCCGTGCAGCACCCAGTCGGAAGTTGTCTCCAGGAACTGAAATCCGTAGCGCTGCCACGGGGAGCCAGGCGATTCTCTGCGCACGGCCTGCGCACGGCCCGCGAAACGCTCCTGGCCAGCTGACGTAGTGAAAACTTCCACTGGGGAGGCCTTGATCAAAGAGGCCGAGCAATTGCAAAGGAAGCCGGCGGAGCTGACATTTTCCGTGGTGGTCGATTCCTCAAACTTCTTTCCATTCCCGTCGGTTCCGCGCAGCTTCAGCATGATCCGCATCTGCAATCGCTTGTGTGCCCGGCGCTCAGGTTGCTTGCCCTTCAGTTCCTGGCTAATGGCGATTTTCAGAGCGGCGAAATCCACGGGCTTCTGGAAATATCCCCTCGCCCCGAGGCTTTCGCAGTGCTCCTTGTATTTCACGCCGGCTTCGCCAGTGATCACGAAAATCGGAATCCGTGCGGTATAGCTCAGACTGTGAAAGCTCTGGCACAGCTCGAAGCCCGAGAAGCCCGGCATCATCAAGTCCAGTAGAATCGCGTCCGGCTTATGCTCCAGGGCGAGGGCGAGCGCCTGCTCGGGGTCTCCGGTCTCGACGATCTGATATGTATCTGAAAGACGCATGCAAAGCAGACCGCGTACAGCCTCGTCGTCGTCGACGATCAATACTTTCGGCATTTTGAGCGTCTCCGCTACTGCTACATTTGAACCACTTTGCTTGTTTGTCAGCGGACTCATTCGGACACCACCTCCACGCGACGATCCAGGGCCTCACGAATCTTGCGAGTTAAGACTTCCCTTGTGAACGGTTTGGGAAGGAAGACGCTACCCGGCTCGACCGGTCCTTGTGCGCCGACCGCCTGCCCCGTGTAGCCGGACATATAGACCAACCTGACGTCGGGGCGTCGCCGAGTTATTTCCTGCGCCAGTGCACGCCCGCCCATACCGGGCATGACGATATCGGTCAGCAGCAGATCGATAGTACCTTCGTGTTGCTCGCTGACTTCGAGGGCCGAAATGCCGTCCTTTGCCTCGAGCACCGTGTACCCGCAGAGTTCGAGTGTGGTGCGCGTTAAAGTACGCAAAGAGGATTCGTCCTCTGCCAGCAGGATTGTTTCCTTCCCGTCGAACGAGCTCTTGACTCCGTCCGAGGAGGGGCCTTCGGCTTTGATCGCGTCATCTACGCGCGGCAGATAAATTTTGAAGCTCGTGCCCGCTCCGGGCGAGCTGTAAATGTCGATATAGCCGCCGCTCTGCTTCACGACTCCGTAAACCGTCGAGAGACCGAGGCCCGTACCTTTCCCTTTTTCTTTTGTGGTGAAGAAAGGCTCAAAGGCGCGCGCTTTCGTATCCGCATCCATGCCAATTCCGCTGTCCGTAACGGTGAGGCAAACGTACGGGCCCGGTTGCACGGGGTAGGGGTAGCGGCGCACAAAGTCCTGGTCCATGATCATATTTTCCGCTGCAATGATCAGTTTTCCGCCCTGCGGCATGGCGTCCCGCGCGTTCACCGCCAAGTTCATGATCACCTGTTCGAGTTGCCCCTGATCGGCTTTTACTCGTCCGAGATCAGGACCCAGGGGAGTGGTGAGTTCGATATCCTCACCGATCAGCCTCCTCAGCAGTTTTTCCATGTCGTAAACAGTGCTGTTCAAATCGATCACTTTGGGGTCGAGGACTTGCTGGCGGCTGAAGGCCAGAAGCTGTCGCGTCAGGCCGGCAGCCCGCTTTCCCGCTTTCAGGATTTCGTCAGCGCTTCCTCGAAGGGCATTTTCCGGTGCGAGACGTTCTTGAAGGAACTCGGCATATCCGATGATGACACCGAGAAGATTGTTGAAGTCGTGGGCAATGCCTCCCGAGAGCCGGCCGACAGCTT
>PKUY01000365.1 GCA_003131705.1 Acidobacteriota bacterium
ACGTTCGGCCTGCTGATTATTGTGGCGGCAATGGTGCTGTTGGCGATGGCGCGCACGCGATCAAAAGGGCGTGGCGCCGAAATTCTGGCGTGGCTTCGCGGTATTCGTTCGGGCGCAGTGCGGGGCGCACCGCGTCCTGAAGCCGAGGGCTAAGGCTTTGTCGCGGGCGCGCTGGACGGCGCGCCGGAATCGCCAGGCCGTGNNGGAATTTTGAAAATGTATTCGCCGGGCCGCGCAAGCCCCATTTCCTCGCGCGCGATGCGTTCGACGGCTTCCGGGTCGGTCTTCAGAGATTGCACGTTTTTGTGCAGCTGACGGTTTTCTTCATTGATCCGATCGATTTCCCGTTGGACGCTGGCGGCTTCCCGCTGCGCGCGGCGCATGGCGAGCACGCCGTGCGTACCGAAAACGTCCTGAAGCAGCAGCAAGGTGAGGCCGCCTGCGAGGAACCAATTCATGTTGCGGCGCAGGAATGCACTCAGTTGCTCGGAGAAGGTCATTGCATTTTCGCCGGATCGTTGCTCGCTCATTGGACGATCCAAGCGCGCGCCTTGTCAGCGAGCTTTTGAGCGGCAGCCTGCGTAGCCGCTTCGGTGTAAATCCGCACGACCGGCTCGGTGCCCGAAGGGCGCATCAAGAGCCATTCGCCGTCGTCAAAAGTCATCTGCAAGCCATCCATGCGATCAATCTTGGTGACGCGATGCCCGACGAAGTTCTTGAAGTCCTGGCGTAAACGTTCGGGCAGTTTGGCCTGCACATCATCGGGGAGGTGCAGGTTTTCGCGCACGGGCCAGAACTCGCGGCCGACGCGGCGAAACAGATCGCGTAGCTGATCGGCCAGCGATGTTTGTCTTGCGGCGATCATTTCAGCGACGAGCAAGCACGCCAGGATGCCATCTTTTTCCGGAAGATGGCCGCGAATCGTCATGCCGGCGCTTTCTTCACCGCCGNNAGATCTTATTTTCGCGCAGCAGCGGGCCGACGTATTTGAATCCGACGGGCGTCTCATACACGCGGACGCCGTGAAGGTCCGCGACCGCATCGATCAGGTGCGTGGTGGCGACGCTGCGCGATGCGCCGAGCTTGTATCCGCGCGTGTGCAGCAGATAGTCGAAGACCAGCGCCAGAATGTGATTGGGCGAGAGGAACGAGCCGTCCTGGTCCACGATGCCGAAACGATCGGCGTCGCCGTCGGTGGCAAGGCCTGCGAGGGCTTTTTTCTCGGCTACCGCTTTTTTCAGCGGCACCAGATTTTCCTCGGATGGATCAGGGCCGGTGCCTTCGAAGAGGACGTCGCGCTCCGCACGGATTGAAGTTATGGCGACACCGTTTTCAGTAAGGATGCGATCGAGCCAGCCGGCGCCACAACCGTGCACTGCGTCGCATACGAAGCTGCCCTTTGCCTGGCGGAGCACATCGAAGCGAATCATACGGCGAAGTTGCTCAAAGTAAGGGTCGCGAGGATCGATCCGCTCGAAATCGTTATCGATTTCGTGATGCTGGCCGGCGTCATTTTGCAGCTGGGCCGCACGCTTCTCAATATCCTTGGTGATTTCGGGCAGCGCAGGACCACCATCGGGCCCGGAGAATTTCAAACCGTTATACTGCGCGGGGTTGTGGCTGGCGGTGATGTTCACGCCGCCGTCAAATTTTCCATGAAGGATGGCGTGCGCGATGGAGGGAGTGGGCGTAAACGACTGGCAGAATAGAACGCGGCAGCCCCGGGAACGCAAAACGGCGGCGGAGGTTCGCGCGAAGTCCTCGGAGAAGAAGCGGGTGTCGTAACCGACGATGATGACGGGAGATTTCGTGTGAGCGAGAACGTGAGCTGCGATCGCTTCGGATGCGCGCCGCACTCCCGGGAAGGTGAAGTCTTCGGCAATGATGCCGCGCCAACCGGAAGTGCCGAAGTGGATCGCTTGGTTTGTCACGGAAGGGTATTGTATCTTGTCGCGCAAGGTCCAAGTATCAGTGAATCACGGTAGGGCGAGTCGAAGAGTAAAGGTGGGCGATGAGGCGGGGATGACGGACAAGATCGTCGTGCTGGTGATGTGCGGTTCAATTCGGGAAGCGCGGAGGATCGGTCGCGCGCTGGTTGACCAAAGGCTTGTGGCCTGCGCCAATATTTTGGAGGTGCCGGTGCGGTCGATCTACCGCTGGAAGGGCAAGGTCGAATCCGCCAGGGAGATTCTTGCCGTTCTGAAGACTTCCCGGAAACGTTTCACGGCGGTCGAGCGCGAGGTGCGCCGATTGCACAGCTACGATGTGCCGGAGATCATCGCTTTGCCGATCTTGGGGGGTTCGGAGGGTTACCTGAGGTGGATTTCGGAATCGGTTGTGGCCTTGAAGTAACGAAACGACACAGCGAGTCGATCGATGTCGTTCATGGCCGATAATATTTCAGGGCGGGAGAGCTATTACGAGCATCGTAGGAGCGTGGGATGCGCTGACAGGCTTATTCGCGAGGGTTCCAGTCTGCAGAGCGAGAGAGAGGCGCGCACTTGCGGTACAAACAGAGAGTCATGAAGACCGAAACGGGTTATCGAAGAGTTTCCGCGGGGCACCGGTGGGCCGCCGTGCTAGCGGCAGGTTTGCTGTGGGCGACGATCGGCTTTGCGCAGACGAACAGCCCGACCGCGTCCGGCTCGCAGGACCAGCCAAGCTCAAAGGACAAGCAGGATCACAACCCCGCACAGCCGGGAATGACCAAGCTGAGGCTCCTTGTCACCACCGATTCCGATAAACCGGTCGCTAACGCGAGCGTGTACGTGAGGTACTACGAACCGGGCGGATTCTTGCGTCACGAAAAACTAGCGGAGTTGAATTTCAAGACGAATCAGGACGGTTCGGTAAAGGTTCCCGAGGTTCCGCAAGGGAAAATCCTTATTCAAGTGATCGCGACGGGCTGGCACACGTACGGCAAGTGGTATGACATCAACAAAGAAGAAGAATCGATTACGATTAAGCTCGTGCCGCCTCCTCATTGGTATTAAAAAAGGTTTCGCAAAGAATTTCCGGTTCGGAAAGTTTTGTGGCGGGATTCCCGCTCTTCTCTCAGGTGGTCTCATCCGCCGAAAACAATTGTTAGAAACTCTTCATCTGCACGGAATTTGTGCAAAGAGGAGTAAGCCCCATGCTGACGAGCATTTTCGATTTCCTGGAGGGCCTTTTCCACACGGTTTTCAACAGAACTGTTGAAAACTGTCGCACAGCGTTCCTCTTTGGCAGAAGCCAAAATTTAAATTGGCGAGAGAATTGCTTCCGTGCGCAAAAAGTTCTTACTCCACGTTCGAATACCTGCGACTCGCCTCTCTTCATTCGATTCCTGCGATGGTGAAGAGCGGCTAGAACGTCGCTGGTGGGTTCAGCGTGATACCATTTCTCCCTGCAAGGGCATTCACCTATCCAAATGAAAGAACTTATTCTCAATGCGGATGATTTTGGTTACACGCGAGGCGTGAATGAGGGAATTATCCGCGCCCACCGAGATGGGATTCTGACGAGCGCGACGCTGATGGCCAACGGTGCGGCGTTTGATGACGCGGTCGAGCGGGCCAAGGCCAATTCAACACTGGGAATCGGTTGTCACCTGGTCCTCACGGGAGGATTCGCCGTCGCGCCGCGGGAAGAAATTCCTTCGCTGGCGGACCCGGACGGCTGTCTACCGAAATCTCTGGGCAATTTAGTGGCAAGGGTGAGCTCCGGGAGGGTGCGAACGGAGGAAATCGAGAGGGAGCTGCGCGCACAGATCGAAAAAATTCGTCGCGCCGGCATTGAGCCAAGCCATCTCGATACTCACAAGCACACGCACGTTCATCCCCGGGTGATGAATGCGCTCGGACGAGTGGCGCGCGAATTTGGAATCACGCGCGTGCGTAACCCGGTGGAGAATCTTCGAGATTCGTGGAGGACGGCGCGAAGCGAAGGGGCCCCTGTGATCTCTAACATGAGTGCTGCCGCCGCCGTGCGCGCTGTGGCGTTTAAGTTCATCGCTATCTCGCGGAAGTATGGTTTGCACGCGCCCGATAGTTTTTTGGGGCTGGCGATCACGGGAAGGCTGAGCGGGCCGGCATTGTGTCGCTTGATTGACACACTGCCCGAAGGGCAAACAGAAATCATGCTTCATCCGGGGATTTGCGATGCCGAGCTGGCACGGACAGGCTCGCGCCTCCAACAGCAGCGCCAGACTGAGATGGAGGGTTTGCTTGCTCCTGAAGCGAGGTGTGCAGTGACGGAACGGGGAATCCGCCTGATCAGTTATCGAGAATTGAACTAGCTCGCTAGTGGTTTTGTTGACGGCATCTGCGTTGGGGTACAATCACGCGGTTTCGACACGTGGCTTCGGCACGCAACTTGGGCGCGGTCGCCGGAGTCTTGGCAAGAACGGGGGTACTATGAAGAATTTTAGAGCGATGGCTCTGGGCATCTGTAGTTTGCTGCTGCTGGCGGCATCCGGACACGCACAGATGGGGATGGGAATGCGCGGAGGACCGACTCCGCGCGGCTTCTTCAATCCGATCGTGGGTGCGGGGTCGGTTTACGACATGACGTCTTCTGACGGCAAGAAGACCAGCACGGAGTTCGCCATCGTTGGGAAGGAATCGGTCAACGGTAAGGACGGATATTGGATGGAAATAGTCACGTCCGGCATGGTGATGAAGACGCTGACCGTTATTGGCGACGGGAGCGTGAATACGCGCATGATCATGCAAATGCCGGGACGTCCGCCGATGGAGATGCCCTCGCAAATGATGCATATGAACGGTCAGGGCGCGGCTCAAAGCCCGACAACCGACATTCGATCGACTTCCGAGGATGTCGGCAGCGAATCGGTGACCGTGCCGGCCGGCACGTTTGTCTGCGAACACTACCGAGCGAAGGACGGATCCGGAGACACGTGGATAAGCCCCAAGGTGAGTCCGATGGGCGTGGTGAAACACCAGGGGAAGGACTCGACGATGGTGCTGACCAAAGTGATCATGGACGCGAAGGACAAGATCATTGGCACGCCTGTGCCGTTCAATCCGATGATGATGCAGGGGCCCCCGCAGGAATAGCCTGAGGTACCAATCGCGCACTCTGTGCGCACGCCGAAACAGCGCTGCCTCCGGGAGCGAACCTTGGGGGCAGCGTTTTGTATTTAAGGAACGGCGGGAGCGATCTATTCCAAGTCCGGAGGCGTTACTTTCGCGATCCAGGAGTCATAGTTCGAAGTGTAACCCGCGCGGTCTTGCAGCGTGCGAATGCGATCTTGAAGTTTGGCGACCTCGTCGGGCGAAAGAGCGGGTAGAGTCAAAAGATTGTCCTCGATTGTCTGGGTCTGACCGGCCACGCTGGCTTCGGCGGCCGCGTATAGGGCGGAAAAATTTCCGTCGGAACTTCCGATGCCCATGTAGTCTTCGATCAGCCGCGTAGTGACGGCCTGGCTGTGGACGAGCGAGGCGTGAATATTGCCCTGGCCGGTGACAACGTTGCCGACGCCGAATACGCGACCATGGCCCTGGTAGCGGGGCAGGCGTTCGTCAGTGAAAGTGTAGTACTCGCCCTTCATCGCGATGCTGGGAATTATTTCCGGCACCGAGCCGATGGAGGAAATGACGAGCGGGGCCCGTAACTCATACTCCGAGCCGGGGATGGGCTGGGCGCTGCGCCCTTCGACTCTGGTTTCCGCCAGTTTCAGGCCCGCGACGCGCCCGTTTTCGACAATAAGGCCAGTGGCCACCCTGCGCTCCTGCACGCGGAAGAGAAATTTGTCCTGAGCGAGGTGAAGCATCTTCAGGCGCACACGCTCGGTCTTGGCGATTTGCTCTGGAGCGGCGTTTTCGGGAGGCTGCGCCAGCGGCATGTCTTGAATGCGGCGACGATAAAGCAAAAGGCAGCCTTTGACGCCGAGGTCCTCGGGCCGAACGCCATGAGCCTTGCACGCGGCAGGAATTCCCTTTTTCTCCAGCTCGTGCATATCGGTTGGGATGCCGCGAGCTTTCAGCGCGCGCTCGTAGTTTTCAAGCTGCAGAACCTTCACGACGTCGATCGAAGCGAGGCCGCCGCCCACGACGAGCGTTTCGTCCGGCGCTTCATAGCGCGGGCCGTTGTAGTTACGCTCGTTCTTGTGGTTGTACCAATAGACGAACGGATTCTGGTAGATCAGGCCCTTGTCGACGTACTTTCCCGCTCCGGGCACGCCCAAATCCCTGTCACGCCAGGCGCCATTGGCCAGGATGACGGCGGAAAAGGCCCAGTGGTTAACCAGGTCATCGAAGGAGAGGTCTCGACCGATCTTGGTTGAGGGAATGAAGGAGACGCCGGGTTTCTTCAGGCGCGCATCGATGCGGCAGTATTCCTGTTTGCGTTGCTCCACGTGCCAGCGTGGCAGACCGTCCTCAATTTTTCCGTAGGGTCGCGGATTCTGCTCGATGACGGCGACCTGTATCCCGTGATCGGCCAGGATTTCGGCGGCGACGGAGCCGGAGATGGCTCCGCCGACGATGGCGACAAAGTATTTTCCGCTCTTAGACATTAGTCTCAGGCAATCAAGGCCATTTCGGACTTCCGCTTAGGCACTAAGGCACGGGAATTGTACACCGGAGCGCTTTTTTTCGAGTGGCGATTATCAAATTCTGGGCGCGGACCGATGCGAGGTTTCACGGCGCGTCGACTGGGTCCGCCGACTCTGCGGTGGGCGTCGACGAGATGGTCGCAGAACGCGCAATCTGATATATTCTCGCCGGATATTGGAGTCGACGGAGGCAGGGGAGCGCCCATCTTATTAGGGCGCCAGGACAACTCGAAAGGGGAAGACACCATGCACGTGGGCTACGGAAGCGGTTTTCAGCACCTCGCAGGTTACTCTGACGCGCAATTCATGCGCGAGGAGCTTGGAAATTGCGAGAGGGCGGAGTCGCAGGGGTTCGATTCGGTGTGGGTGACCGAGCATCATTTCGACAGCTACTCACTCAGCCCGGACGTTTGTCAGTTGCTGTCCTACCTGGCGGGGAAGACGAAGCGGGTAAAGCTCGGATCGATGGTGATCGTGGTGCCCTGGCACGATCCGATGCGATTGGCGGAGCAGATCGTTCTGCTCGATCACTATTCGGGCGGACGCATGATCCTGGGCGTCGGGCGAGGGCTGGCTCGCAGAGAGTTCGAAGGGTTGCGCATCGACCAAAACGAGGGGCGGCAGCGCTTCAATGAATATACCGAACTGGTATTGAAGGCGCTCGAAACGGGATTCATGGAGGGCGGCGAAACCGTCAAGCAGCCGCGACGTGAAATCCGGCCGCGTCCGATCAAATCGTTCAAGGGGCGTTCGTTCGCCGCAGCGGCTTCACGGGATTCCGTGCCCGTGGTGGCGCGGCTTGGGCTGGGCCTGTTGGTAATTCTGCAGAAGGCGTGGGATCAGGTCCGGGCGGATTTCGAGCTGTATCACAAGAGCTGGCGGGAGTCGCAAGGTCCTAACGTCGAGCCAACGAAGCCCTTTTGCTCCGGATTCTGCTTCGTGGACGAGAGCGCGGATCGCGCCGAGGAACTTGCGCGGAAATACCTGGCACTCAATTACCGCGAGGCGCTCGACCACTACGAGATGTTCGGAAAACATTTCGACACCACGAAAAGTTACGAGCGGTACAGCGATCTCAGCAAGTATTTGAATTCCATCGGCGCGGACAAAGCGGTGGATGATTACATCAAGCTAATGCCCTGGGGCACGCCGCAGCAAGTGCTCGAGAAGTACGCCGGGATGAAAGAGCTTATCGACATGCAGGGCATTATGCCGAATTTTTTCTTTGGCGGGATGCCGCATGAAGAGTCGGTGCGCAACATCAACTGCTTCGTGAAACATTGCCTGCCGGAGCTGAAGAGTTGGCCGGCGGCAACTTTGACGGAGCCCGCGGAACTTGCCGCGGTGTAGTCATGTTGACGAGGTTCAGCGCACTGCCTGCGGCATTACTTCTTTCAACTGTTCTGGGTTGTCAGAAAAATGAAAATAGTGACGACTGCGCTCAGATGCTTTCTGAAAGAATCCATGTAGGGATACCGCAAGGCGACGTGGAGCAATTTCTTAACAATTGCGGCTTCACTCATTCAATCGACCCAAGGACGAACACGATCTACGCCCTAAAGCGAGGCGACCATGGCGGACTCGTAGGGCAAGATTGGAACGCGCAGGTCGATCTTGACGCGAAACAGAAGGTAACTTCTATCAAGGTCGAGAAGGTGTTTACAGGCCCGTGACGCACTCGGTCTNNGGGGCTTGAAATACATCACGGCGAGCGGCGGCAGGCGCAGCTTGATCGAGTAGGGACGGTCGTTCCAGGGGATCGGTTCGGCTCGGACACCGCCTGCATTGCCGACATCGGTCCCCTCGTAATAGGTGGAATCCGTGTTGAGAATCTCGCGGTAGAAGCCGGGGCCGGGAACGCCGACGCGATAGCCTTCGCGGACGACGGGCGTGAAATTACAGACGGCGATCACGAAGTCTTCCGGATTTTTTGCGCGCCGCACGAAAGATAGGACACTCGCCGCGGAATCGTTTGCCTCGAGCCATTCGAAGCCGGACCATTCGAAGTCCACTTCGTGGAGGGCGCGCTCGTGCGAATGCAGTCGGTTCAAGTCCCCGACGAGCCGCTGGATGCCATGATGCGACGGCGATTTCTCAAGCGACCAATCCACCGCAGCGTTTTCCCAGAATTCGTTTCGCTGGGCGAGTTCGCTGCCCATGAAAAGCAGTTTCTTGCCGGGATGCGCGTAGAAGTAGGCCAGGAGCACGCGCAGGTTCGCGAATTGCTGCCATAAGTCGCCAGGCATCTTGTTTAACAGAGAAGCNNCTGCCAGTCATCGCCGGGCATCTTTTCGAGCAGGGAGCGCTTTCCGTGAACGACTTCATCATGCGAGAGAGGCAGTACGAAATTTTCGTGGAACGCATAGAGCATGGAGAACGTGAGCTTGCCGTGGTGGAATTGCCGGTGAATGGGATCGAGCTCTATGTATTCGAGCACGTCGTTCATCCAGCCCATATTCCACTTTAGATCGAATCCGAGCCCGCCAATATAGGTTGGGCGCGAAACGGCCGGCCAGGACGTGGATTCCTCGGCGATCGTCATGACACCGGGAAATTCCACGTGCGTGAGGTAATTGAATTTTTTGAGAAATTCGATCGCCTCGAGGTTTTCGCGGCCGCCAAACTGGTTCGGAATCCACTGGCC
>PKUY01000062.1:0-3283 GCA_003131705.1 Acidobacteriota bacterium
CTCTTCGGCGCTGCCATACTGTTGAATCAGCTGGCGCGCACCCACCTCACCGATGGCCGCCTTTCGCCGCTCGCCCGGAGCAGGTTTATCGTTGGGATCGCGCGCACCCGGGATGTTGTCGATCGAATCGCCCATCAACGCCATCACGTCCGCAACTTTATCCGGCGGCACACCCATGATCTCCTCGACCTTTTTCTCGTCGATGAGGAGGTCATTCTTCGCCGGATTGAGGAGCCGGACGCGGCCGCCCACAAGCTGCATCAAGTCCTTGTCGCTCGTGACGATTACTACGTCGATATCTTCCTTCGCGGCTTGGCGCGCCAGCGAGCCGATTACGTCGTCGGCTTCGTACCCGGGATATTCGAGAATTGAGAATCGCATCGCCGCGCAGTACTGCCGCACGAAAGGAATCTGCACGGAAAGGTCGTCTGGCATGGGCGGCCGCTGTGCTTTGTAGGCGGCAAAAAGCTTGTCGCGGAATGTGGGCGCCGAGACGTCAAAAACAACCGCAAGGTAATCCGGGCGCAGGTCTTTGCTGTTCAGCAGCCGCCGCATCATGGTGGCGAACAGATAGGGGACCTTTGTGGGCACTCCCCCTGCGGTTTGCAGGCGGTCCATGGGGGCGAAGAACGCGCGGAAGATATAGCCCATCGCGTCAACCAGGAAGAGGCGCTTTGGGTCTTTGGCGAGCATGCGGATTGCCTTCGCTTGCGTCGGCCGCCGAGCGAATTACTTTCTGGCAGCAAATCACGAGCAGGCAGGCGAGTATATCAGACCGAGGGGGTGCGCTCGCAGCCGCGTTGACGACATCGTGGCCTGCATCGAAAAAGTTTAGCCCTTAAGGGTAGTGATGTCTGTTTCGCAGACAAGTACGCTCGTTTGTGGTACTTGTGAAATATTCTAAGGTGGCCACGCGTATTAACTCATGGACGAACGTAAGACGACCGGCGCGATGAGCGAAACGGATTTGGCGCAGCTGTTGTCCCAAGTCCGGGCGGGCGGTTCCGACGCCTGGGGAGAGCTCTATCGCCAATACGCTCCGGCTATTTTTCGATTTTGCCGGCGAGTACTTCCGACTCGCGAGGATTCGGAAGACGCCACTACGGAAATCTTCATGAAAGTGCGCCAGAAACTCGGCACCTACGATTCGTCGCGGCCGTTTACGGCGTGGCTCTATAAGGTTGCGAGCAACCACTGCTGGGATACGCTGCGGCGGCGGCGCATCCGGCAGGATTTGGAAACCGGCGATCTGGATACTCTTCCGCTCGAGCACCCCGATCCCAGCCAGCTCGAACGCCTGCAGGAGGAGCACACCAGCAAAGAAGTACGCGACGGGCTCGCGCGCCTTCCCGACCGCGCTCGGATGGCGCTTGTCCTGCGCTATTTCGCGGACATGAGCTACGACGAAATTGCCGACACCCTCGGCGTGCGTCGCGCGTTCGTAGGTGTGTTGCTGCTGCGGGCCCGACATCAGTTGCGAGACGTGCTGGGCGATAGTGGAGCAAATACCGCCAGAGTTTTTGCTGGGAGAAAACCATGAACCCTCTCACCTTGAATCCTCACGATGATCATTTTGATGAGATGACCGGCCTGTTGTTTCTCGAGCGCCAGCTCGAATCCAGCCGCGCGCGTGAAGTCTCGGCGCACCTGGATTCATGCACTGCATGTCGCGGGCTGCTTCGCGCGCTTGAGAGCGAGGGTGTCTGGTTGAGGGAGGCGCTTACTGCGGAAGCGGAGACGATTCCCGCTCACCTGATCGCGGCGCCGGAACGCGGCTCCACTCACTGGGGATGGATTGCCGCGTTCGGTCTCGGTCTAGGCGGAGCCTACACGCTCTGGAGTGGCTTTATCGAACCTTGGACGCGGCAAGCATCGCAAGCCGGCTTCACGCAGGGAAATATTCTGACCATGCTCTTCTTCAGCGGCGCTTTCTGGAAAGGATGGGATTCAATGCGAAGTTTCATGGAATTTCTGGCGGTGGCAACTCTGGGGAGCGTCACGCTCTGGCTGCTGCGGAAGCACTGGCAGCGCTTCACCACGGCCGCGGTCGTAATGGGCGCGATTGTATGCGCCTTGGCGTTGCCTCCTGCCGCGGAGGCCGCGGATGTGGAGCACGGCAATCCGAGTTACACGCTGCCCGCTGGGCACGACGTGAAGACGGACCTCATCGTGGCTGCGGAAAACGCCAGGATCGACGGAGACGTTGATGGCGACGTAATCTCCATGTCTCAATTCTTGACCGTGAATGGGCATGTCAAGGGAGACATTATTGCCTTTGGCCAGGAAGTCCGTGTGAATGGCCCGGTGGATGGCAATGTGCGTGCATGGTGCCAGACACTTTCGCTCAATTCTACCGTGGCGAAGAATGTGTTGTTTTTCGGCGAAAAAACGGACTTCGATGAGAAGGCCACCGTGAGCGGCACGATGACCATACTTGCTGGGACCCTCGAACTGAATGGCCGGGTGACGGGCGACTTGCTCGCCCTTTCTGGAGTCCTCGATATCAACGGCACTCTGGGTCACGACGCCCTGATTCGGTCCGATCGACTCACCGTCGGACCGACAGCCGAAATCAAAGGACAGACCAAGTATGAGGGCCGTCTCCAGCCAGAGGTTTCGCCAAGCGCGAAGTTAGGGAACCCTATTGAAGTTACCCTGCGCAAACCGGGCCCCGACTACTCCCGTCTCGCCTACTACTGGCACCAGGTGCTTTTCTGGGGCGCGAGCTTCGTGTTTGGCCTGGTTCTGCTGCTGATCGCGCCGGGGTTTTTCTTCGACGCTGGGCAAACGAGTAGGAAGATCGGCCCGGCGATGGGCTTCGGCTTGCTTNNTGCTCGCAACTCCGATTGCAGCGTTCATCATTTGCTTTACGATCGTCGGAATCGGTGTGGCCGTCTCTGTGGTGTTCCTCTATATCATTGCCATCTACGCCTCGCAGGTTGTTGTGAGTTCGTGGCTCGGAGAAACAATATTGGGCGCTGGCGTAGGCGTCGGTGCCGCCGTTGGACGTCTGGCGCTAGGTCTGGCCATTCTGCGAGGCGTCCGAATGTTGCCGTACGTGGGCCCGTGGATCACACTGCTCGTGATAATTTGGGGCCTGGGCGCGATCGTCCTGGCGCTCTACCGAAAAATGCGCCCTCAAATGGCGATGGCCGTGGCTTAAAAATCCGTGCCTCGGAAATGCTGAACGGCGGGTGGCACAGCCCCAGCGAACTAGATGGTTTTTGGGTGCCCTAAGCAATTCCCGGCCCAATAAGTCCACACCACACACATCCTTGCGCTC
>PKUY01000062.1:3353-43530 GCA_003131705.1 Acidobacteriota bacterium
CGAGTAGAATTTGATCTATCTCATTCAAAACAAAGGATGCGCGGCAAGTCTACTCGACAATACGGTAAGGCATTTCACGGCACCCTGAAGACATCGGGAAGAAAACCTTGAGCCTCGCTCAGCGCTGGGGCGAAATCCGCTCGGGTTTCGAGCGTCCCTTCTGGGTCGCAAATTTCACGGAAATTTTCGAGCGGGTCGCCTACTACGGTATGAGTGCTGTGCTCGCGATCTACCTCAGCGAGCGGCTGCATTTTTCAACCGAGCTGACGGGTTCGCTGCTTGGCATCACCGGATTCGTGGTGTACGCGCTGCCGATTCTTTGCGGAACGCTGGCCGACCGGTTTGGTTTTCGGCGCTCGTTAATGTTTGCGTACTTGGTTCTGACGATCGGCTATTTTCTGCTGGGTTCGCTCGAGACTTCGTGGATGAGACCGCTTCGCACAGCCCTGGGAGATAAATGGCTGGTGCTTGCGGTTCTGTTGATCCCTGCGCTTGGCCCCGGTTTAGTAAAACCTTGCGTTGCCGGAACGACGGCGCGTGCCTCCGCCGAAAACGTCCGCTCAGTCGGCTATTCGATCTATTACACGCTGGTGAATATCGGCGGAGCGCTCGGTCCTTCGATGGCGTGGCTTGTTCGCAAGAGGCTTGGCCTGGGAATTGAGAACGTGTTTCGCGCATCCGCTTGCTGCGCGTTTGCGATGTTCTTAGTCACGCTGTTTTTCTATCAGGAGCCAGGCCGGTTGGGCGATCAAAGAGTCGAAAGCATTGGAACTGCGCTAAAGAACATGTTTGTTGTTTTGAAAAATCTGCGCTTCGTCATTTTTCTTTTGATCTCTTCCGGTTTTTACATCGTCTTCTGGCAGATATGGATCACCATGCCGCTCTTCATGCGAACCTACGTGGATCCCAACGCCGACACCGATCGCATACTTTCGGTCGAAGGCATCACCGTTATCTGTTTTCAGATTTTCGTGACCTATGCGAGTCGCAAGATGGACGCAGTGAAGGCCATTGCGCTCGGATTCCTGATTTCCGCGCTTTCGTGGATTCTCCTTGCGCTGCATCCCACGATGTTCACGCTGGGTGTAATGCTGGTGGTTCTCGCGCTCGGCGAAATCACCCAGGCATCGCGCTACTACGAATACTGCTCGCGCCTCGCGCCGACGGGTCAGCAAGGCTTGTACATGGGCTACGCGTTCTTGCCGATCGCAATTGGCTACGCTGTCGCCGGACCACTCGGCGGGTATTTGCTGCACGAGTTCGGCGAGGTACTTCGACGGCCGAACGATTTGTGGTGGGTCATCGTGGCGATCGGAGTGGTCACTGCCGCACTCATGTGGCTCTACGACAAAATTGTGAAGCCAGGAGCCGCGCGAGGGCCATCGTCTGAAGGTGTTGCCGAGAGCGCTGCCTAGTTCACCATGCGGCGAAGGCCTTCGACGGCTTGCCGCGCAAGCGTGTAGCGCGGCTCGATGCGCAGAGCGTCCTGAAAACACTGGCGGGCGCGAGTGATCATGCCTTTGGCGCAATAGACGCGGCCCAGATTGAAATAGGGAAAGTGACGGGGATCGTAACGCGGCGCGGCAATCGCGCGTTCGAGCCACGGAATCGCTTCGTCGTAGCGCTTGAGATCGATCAGATACGCGCCGATATCGTTGTAGGGGTTGCCGAATTCAGGATCGATTTCGATCGCGCGCCTGCACTCCGCGATGGCATCTTCCACTTTTCCTTGAAAATGGTATGTCCAACCGAGAAAGGTGTGCGCCTCGGCCGTCGGGAAAAGCTTCAGAGAAAGTTTGTACAGCCCGGCCGCGCGGTTGAGCTCGCCTTCCATTTGAGCTCGATAGGCCTGCTGGAAAAAATCAAGGGCTTGTTCTCGTTTGTTGGCGCTCATATTTTTCTACGTGACTAGCGCGCGGCAGGAATGCGAGCACCATCTTGCGATTTCCGCCCGCCAACTTCCGCGAGCGCTTCGTCTGTGGTAATCAGCCGCGCGCCCAGGGCTTGCAATTCGTCGAGAACGCGGCGGCCGGCTTCGGGATCAAGGGTTTCGATCGCGTCCTTTACGATCGCAACCTTGCGGCCGCGCTCGAGCAGACCCTTGGCTGCACACCGTACGCAAAACTCCGTCACCACGCCGAACACTAGATATTCCGCGTCGCTGCCGAGGCGCTCAACCAGCGCACTCGCGTGCGGATTGTCGAATATGTCTAGCGTCTGCTTCTCGATAATGACCTGCGGAAAACTCAGAATATGATTCGGCAACTCGAGTGAAGCATCATTCGGCATCGTGCAAAAGTTCCTGGCCAATCCCTGGGGAATAATCCGCGCGCCAGGCGTTTCGCGAAGACAGTGGGGAGGGAATGTTTGAAATTCTGGATCGCCCTCCGGATGGTAATCTCCGCTCGAAACCAGGAGCGCGCCTCGATTCACCGCCGCGTTCACGAGGCGCTCGATATTCGGAATGATTTTCTCGGCGCCGGGCACGTACAGCTTGCCTCCCGGCAACATGAAATCGAACTGGACGTCCACTTCCCAGAAAACAATTTTCTGCGATGCCACGCGAAAGCCCCCTAGTGACTGCTAGCCTATTTTACCGCAGAGCGGCGGACGCGTTGGCGAACCTTTTCGAGAGACTCCTGAAGCTTCTTGGTGTAGCGAACGGGATAAACCGCCGTTCGGTTGATTTGTCGAAAGCGTTGCGGAAGCCGTGCGAGGCTCGCGATGCATCGTTCGCGCAAGGCTTCGATTGGCTCCGTGGTTAATATTCGGCGGCCGCCATGCATCACTTCGACGAGCAGCGCCTCACCGCCACTTCCCGGCTCGCCATCGAATGCGATTTTGTCGTTTGCGAATTCGCCGGCCGCGGTGAAATAGCGAAATACTTGTTTTCGTCCCGGATACGTCGCCTTTGCACGCGTCAATTTCGCGGCCTCGCGTACTTTTCCGCCGCGCTCTACCTCGACCAGCTTGTAAATCAGATTCAGGTGCGGGGCATCGCCGGGAGTTGCGAGCGCCGTGCCCACGCCGAACGCGTCAATCGCAGCTCCTTTTGCAAGCAACGCCGCAATCTTCGATTCATCCAGATCGCCCGAGGCGAATACTTTTACGTCGTTCCATCCCGCGCGATCGAGCTGACGCCGGACCCAGCGGCTGTCCTTCACGAGGTCGCCGCTATCGAGCCGCACTCCTGCGGGCTTACGGCCCAATCTGATAATTCTCTTCACCGCGTTGCGCACGTCGTAGGTATCAAGCAGCAGCACGGAGTCTTCAGGGAATGCATCGAGAAAATTGCGAAAGGCTTCGTCTTCGTCCTCATGCGCCATCACCCATGAGTGCGCCTGCGTGCCGTACGTGTTCATTCCGAACTGCTGGCCGGCGAGAACATTCGACGTGCCCTGACAGCCGCCAATCGATGACGCCCGCGCTGCGAGCAAACTCGCCTGGCTGCCGTGCGCGCGCCGCGCGCCGAAGTCCACAATCTGCCGGCCCTCGGCCGCCGTGACGACGCGCGCCGCTTTGCTTGCGACCATGGTCTGGTAGCTGAGCGTGGCGAGCAAATACGTCTCCATAATCTGGCCTTCGATGATTGGCGCGGTCACACGCAGCATCGGCTCGCCCGGAAAGACAAGGGTGCCTTCGGGCATCGCCCAGACATCCCCGGTAAAACGGAAATTCGTGAGATAGGCGAAAAATTCTTCGCGGATGTGGCGGAAGACCTTATGCCGTCGGAGGTAGTCGATTTCTTCCGGTGTGAACCGTACGTTTTCAAGAAATTCCAAGGCCTGTTCGAGACCGGCGGCGACCAGATAATTGCGCCGAGGCGGGAGATGCCGGACGAACAACTCGAACGTGGCACGCCCATCGAAACGGGTCTGCAGGTAACCCGCCGCCATGGTCAGCTCGTAGAGATCGGTTAGAAGACCCGAATGTTCACGCATCGAATGGGACTCTCAAGCTGCCGATGCCTGTCGCGTCACAGTATCAATCCGGGACAGACGGCAAGCTTCCTTCGGGGAGCTCGCAGCGGAATTGCGGTTAAGGGTCCCGAGCCTCATCTTTATCTATCCGGCTCATCTGGGCGACATTTGGCTCAAGCGCCAGGCTGCGAAAAAGGCTCTCGGAAAAAAGGGAGCCTCCTGAAAAGACAAAACCCCCAAGCGTCCGTCCCCGTCTACAGGGAGCACGCACGTGGGGGTTTCGCCGCGAAACCTTTAGCCAAAATTAAGCGCCGAACCGGTTACTTCAAAATGGCGTCTTTGAACGCCTTTGCCGCGCGCAGACGCACAACAGTCTTGGCCTTGATCTTGATCGCTTCGCCCGTGGCGGGGTTGCGGCCCATGCGCGCCTTGCGGTGCGCCTTTACGGCTCGCCCGATGCCGGGGATGACGAATTTGCCAGCGCTCTTGGCTTCCTTCACTGCGAGCTTGAAAAGCTCGTCAAAGAATGCAGCCGCCTGCTTCTTGGATATCGGCTTCTCGGGTGTGCTGACCTTGTCGGCCATGTGGGCGATGATCTTGGACTTGCTCAACGGAGTGGCCATCGAATTCTATTTCCTCCTCAGATGTAATTGCTTGTCGGTCCCGCTTCCGGGATGCCGCGGGGAACTATAGCTGTCCTGCCAGGCGAACGCAAGAACAAACGTCTAAAAAGGCCCGCAAAACCGGGCATTTTAGATACCGAGTTCCTCGACGAGAAGTTTCTACAGCGAGGCCAACTGCTCGTAAAACAACGCAACAGCTTTAATACCGCCAAAATAATTTTCGAGCGCTATGTGTTCGTTGGGCGCGTGCGCGTTTTCATCCGGCAGGCCAAAGCCGAGCAGCACACAGGGAACCTTAAACGTATCGTGCATCTGCGTGACGAACGGAATCGAGCCGCCTTCGCGAATAAAAACGGCGCGTTTGCCGAAGCCCGCCTCGAGCGCGTGAATAGCCTTCTGAAAAATCGGGTGCGAGTACGGCGCTACCCACGGCTTGCCCATGCTGAGGACTTCGAATTTGTGCGTGACTGTTTTCGGCAATAGCTTGCGGATATGCCGCTCGACGAGCTTCGCAATTTTCGCCGGATCCTGATTCGGAACCAACCGCGTAGAAAGTTTCGCGTACGCCTTGGATGGGATCACGGTTTTTGCGCCTTCCCCCGTATACCCCCCCCAAATACCATTTAGTTCGAGCGTGGGGCGAACCCAGAGCTGCTCGACGATCGAGAAGCCTGCCTCACCACACAGTGCCGGCGCGCCAACGGTCTTGCGAAATTCCTTTTCCTTCCACGGCAGGGAATTGAGGGCCTTGCGCTCGGTGCGCGCCAACGGCGTGACGCCGTCGTAAAAGCCCGGAATGGCTACTCGGAAATTCTTGTCGTGGAGTTTTGAGATCATTTCCGCCAGGATCGTAATCGGATTTGGAACTGCTCCTCCGAAAACTCCGGAGTGCAGATCCTGCGCGGCGCCCGCAACTTCGATCTGATAATAATTCAACCCGCGCAACCCGTACGTAATCGAAGGCACGCCTTTCGCGAGCATCGAGGTGTCGGAAACAATCAGCGCGTCCGCCTTCAATCGCTCGCGGTTCTGGCGCACGAAATCCCACAGGCTGACGCTGCCAACTTCTTCTTCGCCCTCGACCATCACCTTGACGTTGATCGGCAGCTTTCCGTAAACATCCCGAAGCGCTTCGAGCGCTTTCAGGTGAATGTGAACCTGCCCCTTGTCATCCGCGGTACCGCGGCCATACAGATTGCCGTCCCGCACGGCGGGCTCGAAAGCGGGAGTGGTCCACAGATCGAGTGGTTCGGCGGGCTGCACGTCATAGTGGCCATAGAATAGGACCGTCGGCTTACCGGGCGCATGCAGCGATTCCCCATAGACAAGAGGATGCATCTTCGTGGGAGCGATCTCGACGTGCTCCAGGCCCACAGCTCGAAGCTTTTCCGCCACCCAATGCGCGGCTCGTTCGATGTCAGGCTTGTGTTCGCTTTTGGTGCTGACGCTGGGGATGCGTAGGAACTCTTTCAGCTCGTTCAGATGGTCTTCGCGTTTCGATTCAATGTAGCCGATCAAGTCCATTACAACTCCTGCACCAGGGGATTGAGGATCTGCCGGGCCAAAGCTTTTGGCGGAGCATATATCTTCTTGCCTCTAAGTAGAATCCACATAGTACCCAATGACAGAAGATTTCAACAATCTTTTGCGAACTGATTCTTTGGGCACGGGGCCCCATCCCGCGATTGACTCGGCGGCCGCATTGCCCGATAGTGGTCGCGATGCCAGAAACGCAAGCTACCGAGCGGCGCAGCTCCCGCGTTTTCACCCGCATCCCCGTGCAGGTAAGAGGGAAGAACGTCGACGGGCTGAAATTTCGCGCGAAGAGCCAGACCATAGTGATCAACGCGCACGGCGGCCTGCTCTATCTTGACCAACTACTCGTGATCGGCGCCGAACTCGTCCTCATCAATCCCGCGACCGAGGAAGAGCAAGAGTGCCGCGTGGTCTATCTGGGTGATGTATCGGAAAAGGGCACGCGCGTCGGCGTCGAGTTTCTTTCGCCCAGCCCGCATTTCTGGGGCGTTGAGTTCGCGCAGCAGGATTGGCTCACGGGCGCTCCCCCGACTTCTCCAAACTAGCCAGTATTTTCCGCAGTATTGCGAGAGCTCGTTTTTCCCTTTCCGAATCGTGCAACTCCCTGCAGCGTCTAAGGTCTGCGAGCGATCGTTCTGTCGAAAGCACTCCGTGGCCGCGGCCCCCGCTCCTATCCCAAGTTTTGCACGATTGGTTTGATGTCTTTCTATTTGCAGTTAGACGAATCTCGATGTACTTTCGCGTTCGCCGTCGGGCCAGGATGTGGGCCTACGCAAGGTGCAGTATGAGGCGGGAGACCAAATCATGATTCACGTCAAGAATGCAGCAATGATTTTCGTCCTGGCTTGTCCGGCCCTGGCAGCTATCTCTCCGGCGTACGGCCAGGGCTCGAATGGCGCGGGCAGCGGAATCGCGCCGACGGGGAAATGCGCCGACCTCGTTAACCTCCAGATCGCCGGATCGGGAATGACGATTACGAAGGCGGAAGCAATCCCCGCGGCGGCTCCGGGAACAACGCGCCCCTCTGCCATTTCTCCCGCCACAATTTCGGTCGCCGTGCCGTCGTATTGCCGCGCCGACGGAGTAATTGATCCGCGTGTCGGCCTAGACGGAAAGTCCTACGCAACCGGCTTTGCGATCGCGCTGCCGAACAACTGGAATGGACGGTTTCTATTTCAGGGCGGCGGAGGATTGAACGGCTCGGTCAACCCACCTTTCGGAGCGCAGGCCGCCGGCGAGATACCAGGCCTCGCGCGCGGATTCGCCGTCGTCTCCACCGACACCGGCCACAAGTCCGCTGTGTTCGATTCGTCTTTCATGAAGGATCAGCTCGCGAGTCTCGATTTCGCCTACGTTGCCGTCGGCAACGTCGCCGTGCTCGCCAAGCAGATCATCGCGCAGTATTACGGCCANNGCGATCCGGCCATGCGCACCGGCTATTCCAATATCGGGCTCACGTGGGCGAGAGTCGCTTTCGTTCAGATCGCGCCGAAGGACGCCTCCGGCAAGCCCGCCCCGAGCCAGGATTTTTCGGATGGCGACAAAAAGCTTCTCGCCGACGCGATTATGAAATCCTGTGATGAAAAGGACGGCCTCAAAGATGGGATGATTTTTTACCCGGAGGCTTGCCACTTTGATCCCGCAGTTCTCACCTGCAAGGGCGCCAAGACAGACGCTTGCCTCACATCGGATCAGGTCGGCGCGCTTCAGAAAGCCTTCGCCGGTCCCAAGGATTCGCACGGCAATCAAGTCTATGCCGCGTTTCCGTACGACACCGGCTACATCCTGGGCGGCGCCGGGGCATTCTCGAACTTCCTGCCCAGCGCTGGGCCGAATCCCCTGGCTTCCGTGCTTCCGCCGGCTGACCTAGATATAGATAAGCTCGTCGCGGGCGTCGAGGCCAACGAAAATCAGACTTTGACCGACACCACGTGGACGAATCTCAGCAGCTTTTCCGCACACGGTGGCAAGCTCATTTTCTACCACGGGACGAGCGATCCGATCTTTTCGCCTTTTGACACGCTCGCCTACTACGAAAAAATGGCTGCGGCAAACGGCGGCAGTGACCAAGTCCANNGAACCGCGCCTGATTCGATCGTCGCCACCGGAAAATCTCTTCCTGGCCGCAGCCGGCCATTGTGCGCCTATCCGAGGCACCCGCAGTACAAGGGCCAGGGCGATCCGCAGGACGCCAGCAATTTCGAGTGCGTTCGGTAATGAGCATCGCCGCCAATTACGCAGCTATCGGAAAGGATGGTCTCCATGAAAACGAAACTTCGCAATCCATCAGGTAGCTTGGCGAACGGCTCGATTAACCGACGCTCCATGCTGAAAAGTTCCGCATTGGGGGGAGGCGCGATCGTTGCCGAGAGTCTTTTGGCAGGTCTGCTTTCCAAAGCGGCGCTCTCCGCCGATCCCGCATCAGGCCAATCGCAAACACCAGCGCAATCCTTGGGAGCGGGTGCGATGAAACCGTTGGGAGAAATTGAGCCGATCAAGCTCGAATACGTGTTCCAGATCCGCATCGATTTCAGCGAGCGCGTTTCGTTCCAGACGCCTAATGGGCGCCGCGCCTACGTCCCCGCAATTTCAGGTCTAATCGAAGGCCCGCGACTGCAAGGCCGCGTGGTGCCGCACAGTGGCGCGGATTTCGCCGCGAATGGGCGATTGAACGCCCACTACATGCTTCAAGCTTCCGACGGCGCGATGATCTACATCAACAACCAGGGATACCTTTACCCGACGGGCGGCAAAACGATCGATCGAAGTGATCCTAGCTGGGGCGGTGATGCCGATTTCTATTTCCGCTGCACGCCGGTGTTCGACGCGCCCATCGGACCGCATGACTGGCTCACGCGAACCGTAATCGTAGGCACGGGCAAGCGCCACGCAAATCCCGACCACACCATATTTACCTATTATGCCGTCGTGTAATCCCGCGCTGTAGCGCGCCTGCTCGCTCGAAAGGGCTGGGATTTTTATGGAGACTGACAGCAGGGCAGCACCGCAGCGCCCCGTGCAGGCTGGCCCTTCGTCGCGCGAAGCGAGTTATGCGCTCGCTGTTCTGACCGTCATTTATGTTTTCTATTATGCCGACCGCACCGTTCTGAGCCTCCTGCTCGATTCGATCAAAAAAGATTTTCAGGTGACGGACGCCACGATGGGTCTGATCACGGGATTCGGATTTGTTCTGTTCTACTCATTTCTGGGCTTGCCGATCGCCCGCTTGGCCGATCGCTTCGATCGGCGCTTCATTCTCACGGCCGGCTTGGCCATCTGGAGCGTGATGACGTGCTTCAGCGGCCTCGCGGCAAGCGCATGGCAGCTCGCGGTCACTCGGTTTGGCGTCGGCGCGGGTGAATCCTGCGGCATAGCGCCGGCCCATTCGATGCTGTCGGATCTCTTCCCGAAAGACAAGCTCCCGGGCGCTATCTCCATCCTGACCGCCGGAAGCCCGGTGGGTATCTTCGTTGGCTCGCTGCTCGCTGGCTACGTCAATCAGCATTATGGATGGCGCGCGGCCTTCGTCGCCGCGGGCCTTCCCGGGTTCGTTGTGGCGGTCTTGTTCCGACTCACCGTGAAAGAGCCAGCGCGGGGAGCGATGGAGGAGCGCAAAGCGAGCACGAGTCTGCTCTCGGTCGCGAAAACTGTTCTATTTCTGTTGCGGCAGCGCTCGTTCGTTTTCATCACCATCGGCGGCAGCCTGATGGGCATTACGGTCTACGGTTTTGGCGGTTGGACGCCGGCCTTCCTGCACCGCATCCATCACNNCCTTCGGCGTTGCGGGGGTGTTGCTCGGCGGCTTCTTGGCGGAAAAGCTTGGAACGCGCGATGTCCGTTGGCGTGTCTATGTCCCGGCGCTCGCTTGCATCTTCTGCAGTCCGATGTATCTTTTGTTTCTGTTTAGCCCTTCTGTAGCGGGCGCGTTGTTCTGGCTTTGTGTTGCGACGATCTGCATGTCCGCCTATCTTGGGCCGGTGTACGCCCTGTACCAGACCGTGTCGAAGGTGCGCATGCGCGCCGTGGCTTCCGCTACGTTTCTCTTTTTTGGCAATGTCATCGGACTAGGCATCGGCTCATGGATGATCGGGAAGCTGGCGGACGAACTCAGACCGCACTATGGCGACGAAGCCATTCGCTACTCGCTGGTCGTGCCCAGCCTGCTCGCGCTGGTAGCGGGAGCGTTGATTTGGGCAGCATCGCGCGACATCGTGCAGGACATGGCCGCCGCCACCGCTCCCGATCCGGCCGTCGGCTCCGGAGAACGATGACGATAGTGATATCATCCGGCTGGATTTTTGGTTCGAGGCCGTGTGCTTCACGAACCATCTGAGGCAGGAGGTTTAGCGCTCATGAAAACGAATCGCTCGACTAGTCTTTGGCTGTCGCTATACGCTGCGCTGGCGTTCTCGCTCGTCACCGTTGCAGCCGGCTCGCTGTTTTCCCAAAAGGCGGGATCGTCCGGCAATGGAACGGTGGAACGCATCAAGGTGCACGGACAATCGCTCGAAGGCAATCTCGAAGGCGACTCGCCGGATCGCGACGTCTCGATTTATCTGCCGCCCAGCTACAAGCAGGAACGCAAGCGCCGCTATCCCGTGATCTATCTGCTCCACGGATACACGGACAACGACGACAACTGGTTCGGCGCGAAGCACACCTTCGTCGACGCGCCGGCGGCTATTGATAAAGCCATTTCCAGCGGCTCGCGCGAGATGATTGTGGTCATGCCCAACGCCTATACCGTTTACATGGGCAGCATGTATTCGAACTCCGTCACCACTGGCGACTGGGAAGCATTTATCGCGCGTGATCTCGTTTCTTACATCGACGCCCACTACCGCACTATTCCCGACCGCGCCAGCCGAGGCCTCGCGGGTCACTCGATGGGTGGGTACGGCACGATTCGCCTCGGAATGAAATACCCGGAGGTGTTTTCAAGTCTCTACGCGCTCAGCGCCTGCTGCCTGACGCCGAATCCGAATTTGCAAGGCCCGGCAATGGCGAAGGCGGAAGCCATCCACAGCGCAGCGGATCTCGCGAATACGGATTTTGGCACGCGGGCGGTGATTGCGTCGGCGGCCGCATGGTCCCCCAATCCGAAAAATGCGCCGCTTTACTTCGATCTCCCTACGCTCGACGGAAAGCTCCAGTCGCAGATTGCGGCGAAGTGGGACGCGAACGCGCCGCTGGCGATGCTCGATCAGTACGTGCCCAGTCTCAAGAAATTCCATGCCATCACGCTTGATGTTGGCACGAAAGATGGGCTCATGGGCTCCATTCAAGAGCTCGATCGCAACATGACCATTTTCGGAATCGCGCACACGTTTGAAACCTACGATGGCACCCATGTCAGCGGAATTCAGGTGCGCCTGGAAAAGAACGTGATGCCATTTTTCGCCTCCAATCTTTCATTGGGCTCGGCCAAGCACGGCCCGAAGTAAGCGTAGCGGACTTTTGTCTCGCGAATGGCCGATCTTCACTTTTGTGAGGGTGCGGCTCTTCTGGAAGCCGAGGTTTGTAATGCCCGCCGGCTCGGCACGCCATGTTGAACGACATTGAGCCGAACTGTCACTCATGCCCGGGCGTTCCCGTACTCGTCCCTCAGGTAGTGACCCTTCCAGGCAAGCCGGGCAGGCATCCCAATTGCCCGTTAGGACCATCTCTAGTAGTCTCTACGATTGCGCTTAGCCGCCGGATTCGACTTGCGGACTCAGGGGTGACAAACTTGCTGGGCAATTCTCGCGTCTTTTTTGGATCTTTGATCTGTCTTTTGGCCGTACTGCTCACCTGCTGCCAGCAGCAGATGAACTTTCCAGCGCCCAAAATCAAGTCGATCGCTCCTGATAGTATGCTGGCTGGCCAGCCGGCGTTCACCCTCACCGTCACTGGTTCGAATTTCACGCCATCCTCCTCGGTCTTGTGGAATGGATCTGCGCGTAGCACTCTTTTCAGCTCCACTTCAGTGCTAACGGCGCAGATCTTCGCGAGCGACGTCCAGAATGCCGGTACGGCGACGGTTTCCGTTTCAACACCTTCTCCAGGCGGCGGAACAACACTGATGCTGCAGTTTACGATCAATCCCGGCCCTAGCCCCGTGCCGCAAATCACCTCGCTTTCGCCGTCCGGAGTTACAACCGGGAGCGCTTCCTTTACGCTCACTGTGACGGGGATAAATTTTGTCTCGCAATCGATCGTGACGGTGAACGGCAGCAATCGGTCAACAGGCTTCGTGAATCCCACTACACTGATGGCAGGCATCCCTGCTTCAGACGTGTCCACCGCAGGCACCCTGCAAGTTGCCGTAATCAATCCACAACCGAACGGCGGCGGCTCCAATAACTTTCCGCTGAGCATCAAGAATTCCGTGCCGAGCATTACGTCGCTGACTCCTAACGCATTTACGGCTGGCAGCCCCAGCACGATGATTGGACTGACCGGGACGGGATATGTGCCCAGTTCCACCGTTATCGTTAATGGCGCGCCGCGCACCACTACGTTCGATAGTTCCACAGCAATTCAAGTCGCTCTGACCGCTGGCGATCTGGCAAGCGGGGGGATTGACCAGGTACAGGTCGTTAACCCTGTGCCCGGTGGCGGAACCTCCAACACGCTGACTTTTGCAGTGAACCCGACCGATTTGGTTGGACTGCCAGTGATCGTCGATCTGGCGCCAGACGGCACGCAGGCGAACAATGGGATCTGCGGCGCGACCTGCTCGGGAGGAACGCCGACTCTAGCTACCGCCGGACCCTCCGTGAACCAGACCGGGAATCTCGTTGCCTTCGCCTCCAATTCGACCAATCTTGTAGTAAACCAGACCAACGGCTTGAGCGAGGTTTTCCTGCGGAACACTTGTCTTGCTGCCGCCCTTACTTCGAACAGTACCTGCACGCCCAGCACTTCGAAGGTCAGCGTGGGGTTGAGCGGCGTCGCAGCCGATGGCCCTAGCTCCGAGCCTTCGCTCGATAGCGCGGGCTCGCACGTGGCGTACGCTTCGACGGCTAGCAATCTCGTGAACTATGTCACTGTCCCGGGAGGCGCGCGTCAGGTTTATTGGCAGGCGACCTGCAGCGGGGGCTGCAGCGGTACCGCGAACACTGCTCCGGCAATTGTTTCTGTATCCGCCGATGGATCGAAACCCGGCAATGGGGACAGCTTCAATCCAGTGATTAGCTCAGATGGGCAATATGTCGCGTTCGTTTCGCTCGCGACAAACCTGGTCCTAAATGTGAACGCGGATGGTCTGACTCCTCAGGTATATATCCGCGATACCTGCAGTGTGGTTACGCCCGTGGCGCTGACTACGGGATGCACGCCAACGACGTATCTGGTTTCCACGCCCGATGGCACGACGCCGAGCAACCGTCCCAGTTCGCGGCCGGCCATTGCGAACACTGGACTTTTTGTTGCCTTCACGTCTTTGGCGACAAACCTTGGTCCAACAGCACCGAACCCGAGCGGGGCTTCGGAAATATTCTGGCGCTCCACATGCGTAACCTCGCTTAGTACGCCGACGAGCACCTGCGTTCCTTCAACCACGCTTGCCTCGACGCCAGACGGCACTACGCCCGCCGATGGCGGAAGCATCGATGCCGCAATTTCGGGAACCGGCCGTTTCGTCGTTTTCGCCTCCACCGCGACGAACCTCATCCCCGGTGTGGGTCCGACACAGCAGATATACATCCGCGATACGTGCACGGGTATTGTGGCCACACCGGCGTGTGCGGATTCGACTCAACTGATTTCCACGCAGAACGGCACAACGCCCGCCAACGCGTTGAGTGAGAACCCCAGTATCAATCAGTGCGGCACCACGACGACTTGCGCTTCAGGCCAATACATTGCCTTTGCTTCCCACGCTTCGAATCTAGGCGCCAACGTCGAAAACGGCATCGAGAATATTTTCGTGCGGGATGATTGCGACGTTCTTCCGAGCACTACTTCGACCGTCTGCGCGCCTTACACTTTCGTGGCAAGCCAGCCAGGTGGCACTTCACCGCCTCCGGCTGACGGCAATAGCGTCGCGCCGGCAATCACGGGCGACGGCCATGCGGTGAGCTTTATTTCTTTCGCGGATAATCTTGTCCCGCGCGACACGAATGCACTCGAGGACATTTTTCTAGCGGGCGCGAACCTTACCTTCAATCTCACCGTGACGCTGAACGGGACAGGCTCGGGGACCGTGTCGGATGGCACGAGTCAAATAAACTGCACACAAATTGCCGCAACATCCACAACGCCCTTGACGGAATCGGGAACGTGTACTGCTCGCTACGTGAGCGGCACTTTCGTGACTCTGACGGCTACCGCCGCCACCGGTACAGGATCCTTAGGGACCTTCACGGCTTGGGGAGGCAGCGTCACCAGCGCGAGTGACGCCACGTGCAGCGTGACGAGCGGCACGACCTCGTGGCCCCCTTGCACATTTACCGAGATTCAGGACAACACGGCCACCGCGACGTTCAAGTAGCGCAATAACGAATTCACGCTTCCCTGCAACCCTTGTGAGTTCTGCTGTGAACTCCGTTGCGCCGCCCGCGCATCCGAAAGCAGGTCTATTGCCTCGAGTGTGAACCGATCCGTTGGAGCACCGCGCTGCGAGTGGACGCGAGTGTGAAAGTCAGAGATTCGCGGGGAATGCTCGTCACAAAAGGACCGACCAGCCAGCCCAAGCCCTCAGGAATATCGCGCGTCAGCGACACCGACTGGCATTCGACGTAGGTTCCCTCGTCTTTTTCCTCGAAGCGCCAGTAGGTGTTCATGCGCCAGAGAAACCCCTGGTCGTGCCCGACGGGTAGGAGCCGCTCGCTCCTCTCGCCGGCGCCATCTACTTCTTGGATTCGCGTGGTCCGCGAGCGGTTCCATGCATGCGTCGCGTCCACGAGCGTGTAATGGACTTCATGCTCGGTGTCGAGAACTGTGGTGATGATTTTCTTCTTCCGCAAACGCAGTTCTATCAGGAAATCGTTTCCGTCGTGCCGCAGGATCTTCGAGCGCATCACGTTCGGACGGAAATAATCCTGATGGTGGTTGTAGTCTTCCTCGAGCGCCAGAGTTTGCTTGAGCGTCGCACCGGGGATGAACACAGTTCCGATCCAGTGGTGGATCATTCCGTCCGGAACAACAATCGGTTTTCCGTGTTCACCGCCGCTGCCGTCATTCAAGGTGTCGAGGCGTTCAATCACCACCTGGCCCGCTCGGAATTGTGCCTCGGCGGCCGCGCGCCGGTCTGCCGGCAGATTCTCGACCCACAGAAAAGGTTCGCGGCGCGCCAGCTCGGAGGCAGTCTGAGTTTCCGTGGCCTGCACGTAGCTATCGAACGCAGAGATCGTCTTCGCTTCGAGATCCGCCGCGTTCGCCGGTCCGGCAAGCGCACACAGCGCCGCGAGGATCGCGACTCCCGTCCGCCGTAAGAAGCTGTCGGCTTTTCCTTTCACCTGTCGCACGAGCACTTCCCTTTGGGAAAAACTTGTTGCCACGGATCGCAGATTCCGAACGAGTTGTCCGCAGCGTGCACCAGTCTCGCGTTCAGGTGAGGCAAATTATCTGCCAATCGATGCGGGCTTGCGAATCAGTGTGGAGCGTTAAGAAGCGGAGTTCGATAAACTGGCTCAAGAGGCGTTGCAGGTACTGAAGATTTTGGACGGGTTGGTCAGCCTGCTACGATTCCTTTCGGAACCGTCGTCCTCGCAACGCAGCTCCCAACCCGCGCTCTAAGTTTACGAACCCACTCGAGATGAACCGAATGACTCCTGGGGTATATTTTCGCAGTACTCGGGTATTAGTACTCGTCGGAAGCGCGAGACCTGGAATGTACGCCATTGGTTCAGGGATTAGACGCTGGGAGCCGAAGCGTAATCTGTGTTGTCTTATGCGAGTGGATTCGGATGTGCTTCGTCCAGGCCGAGAATATTCCCCTCGCCTGAGCGCGCACGTCGTACTCTCCAGTCCGGAAGCGAACAAACTCGAAATGGCCATCGCCGTCCGTTCGCGTGAGATTAGGATGGTCGCCATCGGAGGTTTGCATCGTGACGGTGGCATCATCCACGGGCTTGCCCTGCGCATCGAGCACCGTTCCCGCGAGTGTTCCGGTAGCTACTTGGGCTCCTCTCGTTGCGGCGACGCCCAAGGTTGCGACCAGCAGCAAGAGGAATACGGATGGCAACATTTTCTTCACGTTCTTCATGGCTGGCACCTCGCAACGAAATTCTAAACCATGTTGCCGCGACGGTTCCGGTTTTGCGGCGCGATTTTTCAGCATTGGTTACCTGTCCGGCTGTCCAGCCTGCTATCGTGGGAACATCTTGTAATTCATCGAGATTTCTGACGGCGGGCTCGTTGACTGAAAAAATGCGTAGCTAGTTCATAATTGAGTTGTATTCGGCTTCGCTGTGGCGCGAAAGAATAATTCACGTCAGGAGACTCGATGCCTCGTTACATCTCGCAACATACTCTGGCTTGCTTAACGCGCCAGGGTGCCGAAGAGCTTTCCAAGCGGCTCCATGGCGCAGAGGAAGAGGAGGGGCAAGTCTCCGCGCGGCGCGTCCTGTTCAACATGCAGGAAGGTAAAATGCTCGTCGAATTTGAGGCGCCTGCGCGGGAAGAGCTCGAAAAATGGCTCGCGGCTGAAAAGNNTTTCGATTGGCTCCTGCGCGTGGAACTCGAGGCCGCGACCGATGGTTCGCTACAACCTGTCTAGGTCCAAGCATCTGACTCCATGAAAAAATCCGAAGATGCCCAGAACCGGAGCCGCCATTGCCGGGAAGCTTGTTCAGGTGTATTCTGCGGCCGATGATTAGCCACCAGGGGCGGACTCAACAGTGTTGTACGCGTGTCTCGCACACGTGTCCTCTGACATGGGCAGGCTGAGCGGCTAGGAAGCTGATTTCAGTTCACGATTTCTAACCCACCGCCAGAAGGGACCTGGTTGGTGGGTTTTTTGTTGGATGGGAACTAAACTGGATTTCACCACGAAACGAAATTCTTGGAGGAGTTGGAGGAGGAAGTTACATGGCTGAGTATGCGCATCCGGAAGTGCTGGTTTCGACGCAGTGGGTGGCGGACCACCCAAACGATTCTAAAATTCGCTTGGTCGAAGTCGATGTGGACACCACGGCCTACGACCAGGGCCATATCGCCGGAGCGGTGGGTTGGAACTGGCAGACCCAGCTTCAGGACAACGTTCGTCGCGATCTGATCGAGAAATCCGCGCTTGAGAAACTACTGGGTCAGTCTGGAGTATCGAACGATACGACGATCATTCTTTACGGTGACAATAACAATTGGTTCGCGGCGTACGCGTTGTGGCAATTGAAATACTACGGGCACAAGGACGTCCGCTTGATGAACGGCGGCCGCAAGAAATGGATCGAAGAGAGGCGTCCGCTGACGACAGAGTCACCGAAGATCGCGCCAGCGACTTACCACGCGACCGGACCGGACGAGTCTTTGCGCGCCCGCAAGGAAAATATTTTCTCCGTCATCGAGAAGAAGAGCAGCGGCCAGCTCGTGGATGTGCGCTCCGTGGATGAATTTACCGGGAAAATTATCGCTCCCCCGGGCATGAACGAAACCGCGCAGCGCGCCGGGCACATCCCGACCGCCGCGAATATTCCCTGGGCGCAGGCTGCAAAAGAGGACGGTATGTTCAAGTCCGCCGACCAATTGAAGCAGCTTTATCAGGGGAAGGGCGTGACGGGCAACGGCGAAGTGATTGCCTACTGCCGCATCGGCGAACGCAGCTCACACACGTGGTTCGTGCTGAAGTATTTGCTCGGCTACGAGAATGTGAAGAACTATGATGGCTCGTGGACCGAATGGGGCAACCTGATCGGCGCACCTATCGAGAAGGAAGTCGCGGCGGCGGCGCGGTAATCTCTTATGAAGGCTCCGCCGGTCGATTTTTTCGCGAAGGGGGAGAACTTACTCCTCCTCTCAAACCGGCAATAAGGCAACGCTTCCGCACGCCCGTTCTGCGCATGACGAATCGTCATGACACTCCCAGCGACAGAGAGCACGGCAAGAAAAAGCAGTGTCCAGTGGCTCATGAAGCCTCCTTAAATCTGGGCAACGGGCTTTTTCTAGATGTAACACTCCACGAAGGATAAGGTTACGGAAGTTCGCTGAAGGTTTTTCCGCTCGCCAACTCCGCCTCCACGATGGGCAAAGCTTCTTGCGGCCGCCCTACGCGGCGATAGCGCGTGACTTCAATCGTCTGGTGCTGCTCGAATGAGAATAGGAATTTCCGCCCGGTAAAATCGTACTCATAGTGCGTGGGCAACCAGACGTTCGGAGCCATTTCCTCCTGGTCGATTGCCACGAAGCTGCCTTTGTAGACTTTTCCGACGATGCCGCCGACGAAGGGAATGTCGCTGGTCACGCGAGCTTCCCCGTGGACCATCTGATTCGTTTCGTGATCCACCCACAGCTTGGCAGCCACGTGCGTGAGCGCATCTTGAAAGATGGAGCGTGGGTGAAAGTCAGGGTTCGGTGTGAGATCGAAGACGTCGCAGACACGGCCATTCATGGTCGCTGTTCCCGCCGATTTGGGGATGAAGGCATCCTTCGTTGCATCCACGAACTCCACGCGTTCTTTCTCCCGTTTTTCGCGCTTGGCGTAAGCTGTTTTGGCTTTCGGGTTATTCGGATTTGCCATCACCTGCAAAAGGTTCTTCAACATCTGCAGTTGCTGTTGGTACGCACTCGGGTCGACAGGCTTGCCATCTTCCCGGAGCAGAATCTTCTGGGTCCCGCTGCCAGTGGGGATCACCCGATAGGTCTTGTCACCGAGCGTGCGCGGATTCGCGCCACCGCTGCGTTCGACGTGGCGCTCCACACGCTCGTAAAGCTCCAGCGTTTCGTCGTCATTGTGCTGATTGGCAAGCAGCTTCTCAGCCCGGTCGCGAATTTCCCGCTCTGACGGAGGCGGTCCTTGTGGCTTTGACTGCGACGCGGACTGTGGCCTTGCTTGCGGACGCGCAGCCGCCGCCAGATTCGGCAGAACCAGCGTCAAGATCAGAGTCGCAATCGCAGGAGCTTTGGAGATCATCGTAGTATCCCTTGAAGGGATTCTCGGCGGCAGGAACCGATCGTAAGTCTCTATTGTAACTGTGTTCCGGACCTTCCACGCTCGATTCACGCAGTTCGTACGGTTAATTGCTCGGTGAGAGCGGGGTCCTCAGCTCTTTTGGGATCACGATGGTACTCTGCGGGTTCAGGCGCGATTTTCCATCCGGGCCGAAGACGTAGGGATATCCGTCCGGGTCAACTGGAATGCCATTGATCAGCCCGGCGTCGCGCAATTCACCTGTCGAAGCAGGGTAGTGCGCAGATCGTTTTTTGTATTGGTCGGCGAGATCATCCAGATGCATTTCGTCTTCCTGCGCCTTGAGCCCGCGCAACATCTGCGTGGCTCTTTCGCGAACGATTGGGTCCTGAGTGGAGTTGCGCAATTCCGACCAGATCATCGCGGACGTTTCTAGAGATCCGCCTTTTTCGGCCACGCGCGCGGCCATCATCTTCAGCCATGACGGCGCTTTGGGGTTCTTGCTTCCCTCCAGATAAGCCGCCGCGGAACTTTGAAAATCTTGCAAGCGCCAATAGTAGAGAAAACCGAGATCGCTGTTGAGGTTCCACTGGTCCGGATTTTCGGCGATCCCGCGCTTGACCAATTCGATGGCGAGATCGGAACGTCCCGCTCCCGCGGGACCTGGTTCCGACAGAAAGATGGCGCCAAAGCGATACGCGATTACCAGTTTCGGATCGAGCGTGGTAGCAATATCGAGAAGCGGCCAGAGCAATTCGAACGTTGCGTCCGGCGTGCCGACGCGGTTGCCGTAATACTGAACAGCGCGCGTCCAATAGATGTCCGCGAGCAGCGCGTTGTACCCAAGACTCATTCTTTTCACGGCTGACGGCGAACGCAGCAACAACTCCTCTTTCTGCTGCTCTACCGTGCGCGTTTTCGCGTCGATCTGCATTTGCAAGAACCTGATGGCGGCGAAAAGCAGGGACACTCCGACGATGGCAATCCCTACCGCGCGAGTTTGGCTGGCAGGCCTCACTTGAGATTACGCTTGGAAAACACGGCCGAAGCAGCGAGCAGAAGCAGCGTGACGTAGAGAACTGCGTAGAGTGTGTTCTGTCCCACGAGTGACAGCGGAATGGACTCGCCATGCCCTGCCGCGGCAATCGCGTTGAAGTTGTGAAAATTGGGGACCAGATAATAGATCACTCGCGTCACCGCGTTGAGGGACGGATTGCCGGTAAGTTCACCCACGTCGCGCATGTCGCTGGCGAACACGCCGGTAATATAAATTCCCAGCGTGAAAAGCGTGGAAAGCGTCGGGCTCGAGAAACACGAGAAAAACAGCGCGAGCGCCGTCACCAGCGCGAGTTCGAGCAAAATGAAATAAATCGCGACGAGAATCGATGAGTCCGATCGCACAAATGGCCGACCGACGTAAAAGAGCGCGGCCGCCAGGGCGATGGTCATGAACGAAGTGTTCACCACCAGCGTCAGCAGCAAGCCCGCATATTTTCCCACCAAAAATTCCCAGCGGCGGATGGGTTTCGCCAGCAAGCTGTAGAGCGTTCGCTTTTCAATTTCCTTGGATACCAAGCCCACGCCGATAAATACGGCCATCACCAATCCAAAAATTGAAATTGCGGACAGGCCGAGGTTAATGATTACCAGCCGTTCGATGCCAATCGAGATCTGCCCCACGATAATCGCGGCGCCGATCATCATCAGAGCGAAAAATATCAAGTTGTAAAGGACGCGGTCGCGCACCGCCTCGCGGAATGTGTTGATTGCCACTGGTGCGGTCGTAGCGCTCATCGAGACATTACCTCAACTCCACGAGACTTTTCCTGCGCGCCGCCAACCAGGCGCAAGAAGTAATCTTCAAGCGTGGGCCTCACTGGCGAGACGGAGAGAATCCGGGCATCGGTGCTTCGTAGCGAGTCGAGTGCGCCATAGAGCTCAGTTTCGGGCACCTCCACGCGGTATCGCCCTCCCATGTGCGTGGCGCGCCCGGCAAGTGCGGTGGGCAGAGCGCGGTTGTCACGCGGCTCAAACAGAATCTCCATGGCATGTACCTCGACCGAAACAATCTCGCTCGGCGTGCCTACACCTTGCAGTTTGCCGCCGGCAAGCACCCCGACCCGGTCGCACAGCATTTCGGCGTCGGAAAGTATGTGGGTGGAGAAAAACACCGTTCGTCCCTGTTTCTTCAGATCGAGAATAATGTCTCGCACCTCGCGCCGCCCAACGGGATCGAGTCCCGACATCGGCTCATCGAGGAAAATCACCTGCGGATCGTGCAGAATTGCCTGCGCGATGCCAGCGCGTTGGAGCATCCCCTTCGAAAACTTTCGGAGCTGCACGTTTCCCGCCGCCGCGAGACCCACCCTTTCGAGGAAGCGTTCCACGCGTTCGCCCCGCTCCACTGCGCTGTATCCCGAGAAGCGCGCGTAGTAGTCGAGGAGTTCGCGCGCCGTCAGGTAATCATAAAAATAGGGCTGCTCCGGAAGGTAGCCGATCTCTCGATGCATTCGTACGTCGTCGATCGACTTCCCGCGAATGCGGGCTGTCCCGGCCGTGGGGAAAATGAGTCCCATCAGAAGTTTCAGCGTCGTTGTTTTTCCAGCGCCGTTCGGTCCCAGGAAGCCGAAAACCTCCCGCTCCTGAACTTGAAGCGTAAGGTTATCGAGGGATCGACGCGCGCGCTTGCGCCAGAAGCCTACGGAGTAGTCTTTAGTGAGGCCAAGTATCTCGATCGCCGGGGTACCCATGGCTGTCATTATCATTTTTTTTCAACTGGGAATCTCATGTCAATCGTTCGGTGTTGCTTGGGAAAGCACACCACGGGCATCGCAAGGCGAAGAAAGGCGGTAGGGCTTCGCCGCGAGCACACCACTACAGGTAGATGCTTACGACACGAAAAGCCTAAGATTTTGTGGTCGCTTGCTGTTTTCTTCTTGACAAGATTTCCACAACCCACGATACTTCGCTCCCAGACTCGGGGAAAACGTGAGTCGATCATCTTGCGCAGCGCCGATGATTGCCACGTGAAAACCGGACCGTTCAAACGAATCGATAGAGGGATGCGTTTTACTTGGGACCGCGCCTTCGGATTTAGCGCGGCTTAGCTGCGCTTTTCTCGTTTTTTCGATTCTGGCGGCTGTTCTCGGGGGTCGGGCGTGGCCGCTCAACCGGTTGAGTCCCCCCTTCATTTCCGTGTATCCCACGATACACACAACAACATTTCGAGGTTTCAGCGGGGGAGTAGTAGAATAGGAGTTAATTCCCCGTACTTGGTACCTCGGCTAACATTTCGGCGGCACGACTGCCGGCGCGGAGGCAGATATGGCGGAAACTCGAACGGCTCTAAACGCAAATATGCAAACGGAAGAAACTACACGGCGAGCAAGCGGATTGGAATTTCAGCGCCGGTTCACGGACGGGAAGACAGCTCCCTTCGACACGGTTGAATGGGAGCGGCGCACGGCACTCATAGGCAATGATAAAGGACAGGTGATTTTCCGTCAGGAGAACGTCGAGGTACCTAAGTTCTGGTCGCAGACGGCGACGAACATCGTCACGTCAAAATATTTTCATGGGAAGCCCAACTCGGCCGAACGCGAGACGTCTGTGCGGCAGTTGATCTCCCGCGTGGCCAATACGATTGTCCGCTGGGGTGACGAAGGCGGCTATTTCGCCACACCGGAAGCGAGAGAGGCTTTCCGCGACGAGCTGACCCATCTGCTGGTCGAGCAGAAGATGGCCTTCAATTCGCCCGTATGGTTCAACGTTGGCATACAAGCCAAGCCGCAGTGCTCCGCCTGCTTCATCAACTCGGTCCAGGACAGCATGGACTCGATCATGAACCTGGCGAAAACCGAGGGCATGCTCTTCAAGTGGGGCTCAGGGACGGGAACCAACTTCTCATCCCTGCGTGGCAGCCGCGAGTCACTTTCGGGCGGCGGTATCGCCTCCGGACCCGTTAGCTTTATGAAAGGATTCGACGCGTTCGCAGGCGTGATCAAGAGCGGCGGCAAGACGCGACGGGCCGCCAAGATGGTGATCCTCAACATCGATCACCCTGACATCGTCGAATTTATCGAGAGTAAGACGAAAGAGGAGCGTAAAGCTCAGGTCCTGATCGAGCAGGGCTACGATTCCGCCATCGATGGCGAAGCCTACACATCCGTGTTCTTTCAGAATGCGAACCACTCCGTCCGTGTAACCGACGACTTCATGCGCGCCGTCGAAGAAGATCGCGACTGGTGGACCCGCAACGTAAATGACGGCGGGGCAGTTGAAAAATATCCGGCCCGGGAACTGATGAAGAAAATGGCCGAATCCGCCTGGCAGTGCGGCGATCCCGGCATGCAGTACGACACGACCATCAACCGATGGCATACCTCGAAGGCCACCGATCGCATCAACGCCTCGAATCCATGCTCGGAGTACATGTTCCTCGACGACACGGCTTGCAATCTCGCGTCGATCAATCTCTTAAAGTTCCTGGGATCGAACGGCCAATTCGACACCGAGGGCTTCCGCCATGCGGTGGATGTCACGATCACGGCGCAGGAAATCCTGGTCGATAACGCGAGCTATCCAACGGAGAAGATTGCTCGCAATTCGCATGACTACCGCCCGCTGGGGATCGGCTATGCGAATCTCGGCGCGCTGCTGATGTCGATGGCGCTTCCCTACGATTCCGACGGTGGCCGCGACGTCTGCGGTGTGATTACCGCGCTGATGACGGGCGAGTCCTATGCCCAGTCGGCGCGCATCGCGGAGCGCATGGGCCCGTTTGGCGGCTACCCCCGCAATCGGGAGTCGATGCTAGACGTGATCCGTATGCATCGGGACTCGCTCCGTCCGATCAAGGAAGAAAATGTGCAGCCGTCGCTGCTCCGTGCGGCCCAGGATTCATGGGACAAGGCGCTCGAACTCGGCGAAAAGTTCGGCTACAAGAATTCGCAGGTCTCCGTGCTCGCTCCGACGGGCACGATCGGCTTCATGATGGATTGCGATACGACCGGCATCGAGCCCGATCTGGCGCTGGTGAAGTACAAGAAACTGGTGGGCGGCGGCGTGATCAAGATCGTGAACAACACTGTCCCCGGGGCGCTGTTCAAGCTGGGTTACACGCATGAGCAGACCGACGCGATCGTTTCTTACGTGGACGCTACCGGCACGATCGAAGGCGCGCCGCACGTTAAAGACGAGCATCTGGCGGTGTTTGATTGCTCGTTCAAGCCGGCGAAGGGCACGCGTTCCATCCAATACATGGGACATCTGAAGATGATGGCCGCTGCCCAGCCCTTCATTTCGGGAGCGATCTCGAAGACCGTGAACCTGCCGAACGCAGCGTCGGTAGACGATATTTCGGAGGCTTACATCCAGGCCTGGAAGTTGGGCCTGAAGTCGGTGGCGGTTTATCGCGATGGATGCAAGCAGTCGCAGCCGCTTTCGGCGGCCGGAACCAAGACGGCCCAGAGTGGCTCCGGTGGAGCGACGGGCGTCTCGCCCGTCCCCGTCCATGTTGAAGACGACAACCTCGACGCTCCACCGCGCGCCGTGCGTCACCGTTTGAAAGAAGAACGCATGTCGGTGACGCACAAGTTCAACATTGGAGGCCACGAAGGTTACGTCATCGTCGGCCTGTATCCCAACGGCGAGCCGGGCGAGATCTTCATCAAGATGGCCAAGGAAGGCTCAACCGTTTCCGGCCTGATGGACAGCTTCTCCCTAACCACATCCATCGCGCTGCAGCACGGCGTTCCGCTGAGCCTGCTCTGCGAGAAGTTCGCGCACACCCGCTTTGAGCCCAGCGGCTGGTCGAGCCATCCCGAGATCGGCTATGCCAAGTCAATCGTGGACTACATCTTCCGCTGGCTGCACCTGCGCTTCCTGACTGGACAGCAGCAGATGCTGTTTGACAACCTGCGTCCTAAGTCTTGGCCCGCTCCGGAAGGTGTCGGCGATCTGAACGGCTCCATTGGTTCCGGTTCAGGGGGTTCGCTGACACCTGAGACCCGAGACCTGAGACCTGGTTCCGTCCATGCCGCCGATGCCTTAGCCAGCATGATCGACATGGGCGACGCTCCCAGTTGCCACGTCTGCGGCTCCATCATGGTCCGCAACGGCAGCTGCTACAAGTGCATGAGCTGCGGCAGCACCAGCGGATGCAGCTGACCGTGTGGCGCGGGCACTCTTGCCCGCGGCTTTTGACTTTGATCTTGCTTGTGGATTGGAAACCAGCCAGTCCCAGCGGAGCGGAACCGCAGAGATTCAGGGAAAGGCACGGCTTCAGCCGTGCCACAACAAGAACCGAACTTTGACGGCTTTAGCCGCCGAGGGCGATCACAAAACTTGAGACGTACTGTGAGAGGACACGGCACGCCGTGTCCTTTTTTCTTGGATACTAATGCTGAATGCTGTGAATTCCGAAAGTGCCCTCGCCTTGCGTTTATTGGCGAAGACAGCTGCGACCGGTATTAGGCCCATTGTCTTCTGGATAGGCGCCGGGGCGAGTCGGTGGCTTGGTTATCCCTCATGGAAGGACATTTCCCTCCAACTACGAGGAGCGTTCCATCGGCAACTCCCAAATTTTGACAACCAACGCGCATTGGATCTCATTGATAAAGAGAACTTCCCGGCACTCTTTCAGTTATGTCGGGACCTCGACTCAGCCACTTACTGCCGATTCATCGTCGACGCTTTTCTACCTAAGGAACAGACAGAGGTCTACAAGACCTTTGTACGGCTCCTTGGGAAGATCAGCCCGCCGTTCGTCTTGACCACTAATGTAGACGAGGTACTGGAGGCCAGTCTGCCGATGTGTCAGACGGTTCAGAGAACCGACATCAGCAGGTGCGTAGATCTGCTGCAGCGGCGGATTCCGTTTGTCGCCAAACTGCACGGGTCGGTTAGTTCTGTGCAAAGTACCGTATTCGCCACGTCCGACTATGAAACATTAGTCGCGGACGCGGTCTACATGAATTCGCTGAAGTACATCTTCACTGGCTGCACTGTGGTTTTCTTGGGATATGGGGTTCGCGACTCCTACGTATTGCGTTTGCTGAAGGAGAACCGGCAGGAAATGGATCTGTTCGGACCGGGTCCGCATTTTGCGGTTACGAATTACGAGGTACCCATCAGCTCCCTCAAGAGGATCAAGTACTCGCAAAGAGTCCGGCCAGACCACAGTTCTGCTCTTAGCGTGTTGGACTACATTCATCAGGCTGTTGCCGTTACTGCATCCGCGAGCACCGCGGTCCCGGCAAATGTGGCGAGCGAGGAGAATGAACCGCCAGTATTTGGGATCGTCGAAGCGGGCAAGACCGCCTACTACATCTCCGATCTCCTGGCGCCGGGGACGTGGCGTACCTCCGAGGAGATTACGGCCCAACACGAAAGTGGGGAGAACATAGAGGCCTCCTTTGGGCTCGGGTTTACTAACGACGAAGTTTCTTTCAGGGTTTCTACCGCCCTCCATGATCTAGCGGTGGCGCTCATTTGCTTCGATTACATCTATCTGCCGTTGACAGCCGCGTCCCGTGCGTTTTTGGCGCTCGGGGAAGGAATTTTCAGTGAGCTTCTCCGCCAGGAGGCGATTCGGTTTATTCACGATACCGCGCAAGTTGGGGTGTTTTTCCGTTCGGATGAACCCGTGGGAGGGATTGCGAATGCCATCGCGCGGGAAAAAGGAGGGACCGGTCCACAGCAGGTCTCGGTAATTCTCCGACGGTGGTTCAACGCTGTACCCGGTAAGGAAATTGGGGCGCAATCCCTCTTCGATTTAATGGAACGGCAAACCGTGATCTACCGCCGATCAGTTGAGATCGACTTGCCTGCGCTCGTCTGCGGTGCGCTGGTGATGCCGATGGTCACAAAATTACTCGGCATTGGCGACGCCATTTTGCCGACACAAGCGCCGCGGTGGCTTCGATATCCTTACCTTCGCTTGGCACATTTGGTCCAGACGGCTGCATTATGCACCGAGTACGGGATTCAGGCCGCTAAGGTGCCGTTCGGCGGAGTCCATTTAACCAACGCAGCATTTGGAGTTCAGGCTACGGATCTTCGCGCGGAACATCTGGCGAGCTACGTCTTGGCCGGTCCCTACAACTCCGACCTAGGCGGATTTCTACAACAGGATATGTCGATACTGCGAAACATTCTTCGTTTTAGGGCTTTGCCAGAGGGCGTGTCTTTCCGGCAAGAGGTCGGCCAGGCTTTGTGTGGGGAGGGCGGGCGAGCATTCAGTGCATCGGTCAATGCCGGGTTGTCCCGCATGATTCCAACAGAGGTCCTTCGCCGAGCTAAAGATAGACTTGTAACCCTGATGACCGAGAGCGCGCGCATCACTCCAGTTCCAGCCGTTTGGGGCAGCGCCCTTCAGTCGGATTCAAGCACTCGGCTTTGGCGGGCAAAAAGTCAGAAAATCCTTCTTGAGATGTGCAACGCTCGCGGAATTGGTAAGAACGACCCGTGCATTTGCGGCTCGGGAGAAGTGCTGCGCCTCTGCTGCCTTCCTCCTCTGAGGGGGTAGGGTCGCCCGCCGACTGCCCCGCCTTTCGGCCTTTCGAAAGCCGGGATTCCACGGCGTCGTCCACCTGGGGATTTGCCCACGCCTCATCCCTCTTTCGCGACGCCGTCGTCTTCCCATTGGTGGCCGCACGAATCGCAGATCCATTTGTATTTTTGGGAAGAGTCATCCGTTGCAACTACCAGCGTAGAGGTCCCACCCTCAAAGACGACTTCCGTGGAATGGCATTTGGGACAGCGGACCGTAAGCTCGTCGAGCTCTGCATTCTCTTTTGGAGTCGGATCGTCCTCAGGCTCGTAGTGCCGCATTGCCGGGTGCCCCACCTTTCGCGCCTTTCGAAAGGTGGGATTCCACGGTCCCGTCCCGCTTGGGCTTTTCCGGTCTCTTTCGCGTTGAAGACATAGGGCGATCCGACCACTACTCGTTCATGTTCTATAATAGTAGATATGGCACAAGCGATCAGAGTAGACAGCCGCTTCGCCACGGCGCATGACACTGCCAGGATTCTCGGCGTATCCAAGTCTCGAACGGAAGCGCTAATCAAGATCGCGAGGCGATACACAGACCGAATTCTTGGTCTTCGAGACTCCAAGACTGATCAGACCGTGGACAAGGGCCATCGCAAGATAAAATCCGCTACTACTATCGTACGAAAGAGCAGTGGCCGTGATGCCGGCACGAAAAATCCCGCCACCAAATCGAAGAAGGCCAAAGCCAAGCGTTGAGAAGGTTGCTGTCTTTTTGAACATCCCGTACGACGGTCGATTTGAGAATTTGCTCTTGGCCTACATTGCGGGCGTCAGCGCTTTCGGATTCGCCCCCCGGCTACGCTTGAAATTCCCTTCAGTCAAAGGCGTTTAGAGCGCATCATTGCGCTGATCGCTTCCTCTCAATACTCTGTTCATGACTTGTCGCGAGTCGAATTGGACAGGAACGCTCCGCGCACGCCGCGATTCAATATGCCATTTGAACTCGGGTTGACCGTGGGCCTTGGCAATTCCAAACATTCCTGGATCGTCTGCGAAACCGTGCGACGCCGCATCAACAAATCGCTCAGCGACCTTGATGGTACCGATGTTTATATCCACGGCGGGACGGTGCGCGGCGTTTTTCGCGAACTGTGCAACGCCTTCGTCCGGAATCGGCGCCAGCCTAGTGTGGTACAGATGATGCAAATCTACCGGATACTCAGGTCGAATTTTACGGGTATTCTGCAAAAGGCTGGAGCCAGAGACCCTTTCAATGCACGCGTCTTTCTGGACCTATGCGTTCTTGCGAGCGCTGCCGCCGACAAACTGGTGAGCCCATGATGCGGCGGTGTGCACCACCTTGCTTTAGTGCGGCCAGACGGCCAGGATCGCTCCCATGGCGAGGTAGCAGACCAGTTGGTATCCGGTGTTGATCAGGTAGAGCTTGGTGGGCTGCTTGCCAAATAACGCGCCGGTTAGTTGGACGGTAGTTACGAACCCCAGCCAGACGGCGAAGCCGATTTTCATTCCGTAGAGAATGGTGTTGACGCTGGTGAGGTCGATGATCTTGGCGAGCACTACGGCGGACGCGATGCTGGCGACGAAGGCGAGGCCGTAGATTTTGCGTGCGTTTTTTTGCATCTCGGCGATCTTGGCTTTGTCAGCGGGGTCGAATCCCATCAGGCGCATCCAGGGAGTAGCGAAAAGGAAAGGGGAATACCAGAGAAATCCGATCGCCATGGTCGCGATGGCGGATACCAGCACGGCCCAGGGATTGATTCCAACAAATGAGTGAGCTCCGATCATCGTGTCGTCCTCCTGTGGGAAGGCAGGTTTCAAGGTTCCAAAGTTTCAAGGTCGTGCTGAACAGCATGGGTATACGCTGTACTTTGAAACTTTGCAACCTTGAAACTGTGAAACTTGGCTTTATCGCCCTCTATCCATAGCCTGATTCGCCAGCCGATCGGCAATCTGGTTGTGTTCGCGGAGGGCGTGGCGGATTTCGAAGTGATCGAGCCGGTGCACCAGTTGCTGCGCCTGGTCGTACAGCTTGCGGAGTTCGGGATGACGCACCTTGTAGATGCCTTTCATCTGCCGCACCATCAGTTCGGAATCGCTAATCACCTTGAGCGCTTTGATTTGGTTTTCGGTGGCGTAGCGGAGGGCGGCGAGGAGTCCCTGATACTCGGCGTAGTTGTTGGTGTGGTGGCCGAGGTATTCGCTGAGCTCGGCGACCGGGTGGCCGGAGGCGTCGTTGATGGCGACACCATAACCGGCGGGGCCGGGATTGCCGCGGGCTCCGCCATCGACGTGGGCGGTGTGGGCGGCGGGCGCGGATTTCGGCGCGGAAAAAAGATTGCTGGAGCCGGGAGAGCGCGAAGGCATAGAGGGAGTTTACAACGTGGGCGGGAACCCGTCGCTCCGCCCCCGTCACTCCAGCGAGCGATTTTTTTCGTTCTATCTTCTTTTATTTTATCTTCCCGTGGCTAGTCTTGTGGCCAAGCGCTGCGGCAGGTTGGCGGCCAGGATTTTTTCCTGGGCCACGCGCAGGTTGTAGGGCACGCGATAGAAAGTCACAATCCACGCCTCGGAGTCGAACATGGCGAAGGCGGCGCGCCAGTCGCCATCGCGGGGCTGTCCGACGGAGCCGGGGTTGATGAGATAGCGGCGAGCTTTGCGGAGGGGTAAGTCGGACGACTCGGGCTGACCCACGGTGCGATATCCGGGACGGTAGGCTTCGCTGATCTCGCCCGTGAGCACGAAGCCGCCCTGGAGGTGAGTGTGTCCGAAGAACGTGACGGGGACGGGAATGGTGATGAGCGGTTCGATGGCGTCGCGGGCGCTGACCATGTATTCATCTTCGTCGAGGGGAGAGCCATGGACGAACTGGATGCCGGGGAGTTCGTCGAGGTGGATGGGACCCTGGGGGAGCGAGCGGAGCCATTCGAGATTTTTGGGGGTGAGCTGGTCGCGGGTCCAGAGAGTGGCGAGGCCGGCGACGGGGTTGAATTCGTTGAGGTTCATGAGGCCGCTGACGGCTTTGTCGTGATTGCCGCGGACGAAGACGTGTCCGAGAGCTTGCGCGCGGGCAATGACTTCGTTGGGATTGCCGCCGTAGCCGACGGTGTCTCCGAGATTGACAACGAGGTCGTGGGCGGGAGCGGCGGCTAGACAGGAGTCCAGCGCTTCGAGGTTGCTGTGAATGTCGCTGAGAAGAAGGATACGCACGGCAAAGGGAGGATTATAGCTTTTATGGGGGGGGGACGACGAGGCGGGAGGCGGAGAAAGGCAAAATCGGCAACCACCAAGGACACGAAGGAGCACAATGGAAAACTTTGGGGATTCGCGCCTTTGTGTAACTTCGTGTCTTCTGTGGTTGATGGATTTAGGGCACTACCGGCTTGTTGATATCAGATTCTTGGCGGATTCACGACCGGGCAGCGGGCCCAGTGTTCGGGACGGACTTCGATGAGCGGGGGGAGTTGGACGGCGCAGGCGGCGATGCGGTGCGGGCAGCGGGGTTCGAAGGGGCATCCGGGGGGAAGTTGAGCGATGGGCGGGACGGTGCCTTCGATGGTCGAGAGGGGAAGCGCGCGGTCGGTCTCTAGAGTCGGAATGGCGCGCAGCAGGCCTTGAGTGTAGGGATGAGCGGGCGCGTGGAAAATATCGGCCTTGGCGCCGAGTTCGACCAGGTTACCGGCGTACATGACGGCGACGCGATCGGCGACGTGCGAGACGACGGCGAGATCGTGCGAGATGAAGAGCATCGCTAATCCGAATTTGTGGCGGAGGTCGTTGAGCAGGTCGAGGATTTGCTGCTGGATGGTGACATCGAGCGCGGTGGTGGGCTCGTCGGCAATGAGCAGTTGCGGGCGGTTGACGATGGCCATGGCGATCATGACGCGTTGGCGCATGCCTCCGGAGAGCTGGTGCGGATAGCTGCGGGCGCGCTGCTCGGGGTCGGGGATGGCAACGTTGCGCATGCCTTCGACCGCTTGACGCCATGCTTCCGATTTGGAGACGCGGTGATGAGCGAGCACGGCCTCGGCGATCTGGTCGCCGACACGCATGACTGGGTTGAGGGCGGTCATGGGCTCCTGGAAGATCATGGCGATGCGCGAGCCGCGAAACTGGCGCAGTTGATCGGGGGGCAGGGTGGTGAGATGCGTGGGGAGTCCTTCGCCGTTCTGGAAAGTGATTTTGCCCGTGACGATGGCGGCGGGCGGAAGCAGGCCCATGATGGCGAGCGAGGTGATGGATTTTCCCGATCCGGATTCGCCGACCAGGCCGAGGACTTCGCCGGCTGCGATAGAGAATGAGAGGCTGCTCACGGCAGCCACGGGTGCGGAGGCCTTCGGCTGCTCGGAGCCACGGGACTGCGGGAACTGGATGGTCAGGTCGCGGACGTCGAGCAGCGGGCGCACGAGGGGTATGGTATCAGCGGGGACGACCTCCCGCACCAACTCCGGGACTAATCCCGCCCGGTCTTTTCTGCTATGTTCTCTGCTATGTTCCGGATGAAACGGCTGGCTTCGCTCCTCTGGGCTGGGCACATTCGTCCGCGCAAATGAATCGCGCGCGACACCGCCGGCTCCTTAAAGTCAAGAGGACTAACCACCGATCAACCGCCTACGGAGGCTCGCAAATGAAATGGATTGGCTGTTGGATCGTAGCTCTTTCGATCCTGGCTCTGATGTGCGCATCCGCCGTGCTCGTCTCCGCGCAAGACGACGAGGCCGCCGCCCGCGCCCAGGTCGTAGCCCTCGAAAAAGCCTGGAACCAGGCCTATAAGGCCGGCGACATCAAAGCCCTCGATGCCATTCTCGATAATTCGCTCGTCCTGGTCGAAGACGACGGCTCGCTCAAAACCAAATCCGAGTTCCTCGGGAGCATCAAAGCGTCCAGCGTCAACCAGGAGCAGGTCGCTCCCGAATCGCTTACCGTACGCGTCTTTGGAAAAACTGCCATCGCGATCGGAGTGATCGCCGTCAAGGGAACCCAGGGAGGCAAGTCCGTAATTCACCGCGAACGCTTCATTGATACCTGGATCAACAAAAACGGCACCTGGATCTGCATCGCCACCGACGCCCCGCCGATCACGCACGCGGGCTCATAGAAAGAACGGGCAAGTCGCGCGAATCTCGGTTTTCAAACCATCGCTTCCGAGTTCGCAAAATCCCAAGAGCAACAGGGATGTGGAATCCCATCTTTCGAAAGGCGCGAAAGGTGGAGCACCCGGCAATGTTTCAAAGTTTCAAGGTCCCAAGCATGCCTCATGGTGTTCAGACCCTGAAACCTTGAAACCTTGAAANNCGTGAACAACCCGTGCGGTGCCTTCCCATCCAACATCGTCAGATGAAACTCCCCCCGCACAAATGCCGCCTCCGGCCCCAGCATCTCGATCCGCAGGTCCCGGAATTCGAGCTTCCCCATTTCGTGCCCCGCGCCCTGATAGTTTTTCTTATATCGATCGAGCGCCGCCTGCCAGCCCTTCGATTCCTGCGCTCCCGAAAAAAACGTCAGCTCCGCGGAATTCCAATATCCCGCCATGAAGCCTTCCAGATCCTGCCGGTTCCAGGCCGCCTGCTGATCGTCAATTACTTTCCGAATCGCCACCCGCCCAAGCTCCCCAGCGTCCTGCCCAATGCCAGAGATCGCTAACGCAGCAATCACCCCCACCAGCAAAACCAAATCGCGCATAAGCCCTCCGTGAGCGTCAGGTACGCATCATACCGTTTTAGATTTCCTGAAGCGGAGAGAAAAGAGGAAGGAAGAGCAGAATCGATTTGCGATGTCCAGCCCCTAAAGGGGCATCTGACTTCGAGGATTTACGGCATCGCTAGAGCGATGCCCTGATACGAAGCCCAAGTTTTCCGCAGCCTGCTAACAGCTAAAAGCGAGAGGCGCTGGTTACCGGAAGCCAAAAGCTAAAAGCCGAGAACTGATAGCTGACGGCTGACGGCTGAGAGCGCAGGCGCTCTTACGCTCGGCCTTTTTTCGTCGCCGCGGCTGCCTTCACCTTCACCGTTTCCCACGGCCGCTTTGGACGCTCCACCTCGGGCTGGTCGCGGTCCTTGATGCGATCGTACTGGTACGACTCGCTCACCGTGCCGAGCGACTCGTTGTAGAGGCTCGGCGTTCCCAGCGCTTCTTTCATTTCTTGGGAGAACTGCTGCAGCGCTTTCAGGTGGTCGGCCGTCGCCGGCACTTCGGTCTTTGTCGTCTTCAGAAATTGTTGGTAGCCGCGATTGACCAGCTTCGAAATCTCGCTGCCGATCATGTATCCCGGATACGCGAAAATTTTCGCGCCGCCGTCGTCCGTCTTCTGGATCGCCGCCGAGCAGTTGTACTTCTTCAGGAACACGCGCGTTTGCGTGCCCGGAGCTTCAATCAGGTCAAAGCCATGATCGCGCAGCCAGCTGACTGCGTCTTCGTAGGTTTGCTGTTCGACTTTCGCTGCCATTTTATAAACTCAATTCTCGTCGCGTCAGGTTAGATGCAGCTTTCACGGTTTCGATGGAACCAAAACTGCCCATGGCGAATCTAATGACGTTGGAATCCAGTAACGTTAGTATAGATACACCTTTTTAAGATTGCGGGCACATTACTCTAGTCATAAGGGCAAACCACTCAATGACACCAGCAGCTTCCGGCTCCGCGCCACGGCAGTCGCCTTCCCAGGCTAAAGCCGCGCCTGGCCCAGGAGGAGAAGCTCTCGTCGCGCGCATCGGCAACATGCCCCTGCTGCCGATCAATGCCTTTACCGTCGATCTTCCCCACGTAAAACTTTTGGGTAAGGCCGAATGGCACAACCCCGGCGAGTCCGTCAAAGATCGCGCCGCCGCTCCCGGATTCCCCGTCACGCTCTGCGGGCCGGAGAACGTTTCTCGCGAGCGAAACGAATTCTACAGGCATACGGCGCAAATATCATCTACGGAGGAACTAGGTTTCAAAGTTTCAAGGTATGAACGCCACGAGGCATTCTTCGTAACATTGAAACTCTGAAACTTTGAAACCTTGAAACTCTGAAACTTTGCCTTATGCTCAAGCTCTCTCAATCCGCCTACGTCTCCCTTCGTCAGCACGGAGAGGAAACTTATCCTCACGAGTGCTGCGGCGTGCTGCTCGGGCACTTCGACGACAACGGCTCGAGGACCGTATCGCGCATCGCCCGCTGCGGCAACACGCGCGAAGACTCGCCACACAACCGCTACCATATCGACCCGAAGGAGCTGATCCGCATCCAGCGCGAAGGCCGCGAGCGCGGCGAGGACATCGTCGGCTTCTACCACTCCCACCCCGACCATCCCGCGCAATGGTCGCCAACCGACCTAGCGGAAGCCCACTGGTTCGGCTGTTCCTACGTGATCACGAGCGTGGAGAAAGGCGTGGCGACGATTACGAATTCGTTCGAACTCGTGGGCAGCGACGAGGCCGACAAGAAATTCGTGGACGAGAAGACCGAAGTGGCATGACCATGGGCTAGGGCAGCACTTTCAGCACCACCGCAGTAATGTCATCGTGCGGCGGGCTGCCACCGGAGAAGGCCATCTGACGGTCGAAGACGAAATTCACCGATTCGGTTGCCGATTTGCATCCGCATTGTGCCCAAACCTTTTCCATTTGGGTGGTGCAGAACTCGACTTCCTCCCCGTTGCGCAATTCATGAAGACCGTCGGTGGCGAACAGAACGCAGTCTCCCGGGCTGAGTTGCACGACGTGCCGTCCGTAAGTGGCGCCCGCGAACATTCCCGAGGGGAATCCACCCTCGCCGAGCTGCCGACACGCGGCTCCGGAGACCAGCAGGGGCAGTGGCATCCCGGCATTGGAGAAGATGAGTTCTCGCGTGGCGGAATTGAAAAGAGCGTACAAGGTCGAGCAAAAGCGGCCCCTGATGGATCGCTGCACCAGGCGCTCGTTCAACAGGGCAAGAACGTGTGCGGTATCCGTCCCGGTCTTGTGAATCCCGCGCAGGGTTCCCATCACGAGCGCGGCATACATAGCCGCCGGCAACCCCTTCCCGACCACGTCCCCGAGGTAGATGCCGATGAAACCGTCCGGTAAAAGGAAGAAGTCGGCAAAGTCGCCCCCCACGTAGGAGAAGGGGATGAAGCGGAATGCGATCTCGACGGACTCGTAGCAGAGCCCCGTTGTGGGCAGCAGCGAGGACTGGATGAGTTTCGCTTCCCGTGCTTGCTCGTCGCAAATGCGTCCGCACGGGAAATTTTCTTTCACGAACGCCGATTCCACCAGGCTAGCCAGTTCAGACATGCCCGTCCACCGTCCTAGTGGTCAGATCGGCAAAACGCCGGTTCTGTATTAGTGCCCAAAGCTGTTGGCATCCGGAAGCCGGGAGCAACCGGGCTGTCCCTTAGCAGTCTGTGTCATAGCTTGAGGTTGAGCGAAAAAGTGGCAATACTCTACCTCCAGCCGCGAAGCGGCAGAACAGGAAAGTCCGGCACGTGAGTGCCGGGAAGGCGGAAGTGGGACAGATCAAGTCCCGCAAGGGACGGCACCCGATCTAGGACACAGACTCCTTAGGCGCAGGTCTCTCCGATCGTGGCAAAGCCCCGCGGGCGTTGATGTTCGTCGGTGCCCAACTTCATTCTTTATCCTTGCTTGTGCGCGAGGTTCGTTTCGACTTGCATCTTTCGCGGGTACCACAGCATCTCCTTGTGTATGCCCCAGATCCAGATTCCATCGCCACTTCGTCAATACTCGGGGAAGCAGGCCTCGATCGATGTCCCTGCAAAAACCGTGGGCGAAGCCCTTGCTGGCCTTATCTCGCGGCATCCCGACCTGAAGCGCTACCTCTACACCGACGAGGGCAAGCTGCGCGCATTCGTGAACGTGTATGTCAATGACGAAGACATGCGCTTCCTGCAGAAAGAAGCCACCGCGCTTAAAGACAGTGGTACCATTTCCATCGTGCCGTCGATTGCTGGCGGTTGCTGAGTTATGATTTGCTGAGTATGACCTGCGAACCGACACATGGCCGAATGCCCCGCCCCGCGCGCTGTCGCCGCTGTCTGTAGTTCGCCGTCAACCTGATTAAAATTGAAAAAGGACCCTATGGCCACGCTTTCTGATGTCAAATCCACCGAAGCCAAACCCGAAGCCGTTTTAAGCAACGACGAAATCCTGCGCTACTCGCGCCATCTGATCATGCCCGAGGTGGGCATGGACGGGCAGCGGAAGCTGAAGGCCGCGAAGGTCCTGTGCATTGGAGCGGGCGGACTTGGCTCGCCGCTGGCACTCTACCTGACGGCCGCGGGCGTCGGCACGCTCGGCATCGTGGACTTCGACGTCGTGGACTACACCAACCTGCAGCGCCAGATCATCCACACCACCGACGACGTCGGCCGCAAGAAGCTCGACTCCGCCGCCGACAAACTGACGGCGCTCAATCCGTTCCTGAACCTGCGGACGTTCGACATGAAACTGACCAGCGCCAATGCGCTGGAGTTGTTTCGCGAGTTCGACATCGTCGCCGACGGCACCGACAATTTTCCCACGCGCTATCTGGTCAACGATGCCTGCGTGCTCACGGGCAAGCCCAATGTTTACGGGTCGATTTTTCGTTTTGAGGGGCAAGCCAGTGTGTTCGCGACCGAAGAGGGACCATGCTATCGCTGTCTCTATCCCGAGCCGCCACCGCCGGGCCTGGTTCCTTCGTGCGCCGAAGGCGGAGTGCTCGGCATTCTGCCTGGGCTGATCGGCGTGATTCAGGCGACCGAGACCATCAAACTGATTCTGGGGCAAGGCGATTCGCTCGCCGGACGATTGCTGCTGGTCGATGCGCTCGGCATGAAGTTCCGCGAACTGAAGTTGCGCAAGAATCCCGATTGCCCCGTCTGCGGCACCGACCGGACGATCACCGAGCTGATTGACTACGATCAGTTTTGCGGAATCCGCGGGCAGGAAGAACCCGCTGGAAATGACATCCCGGCGATTTCGGTGGAAGAGTTAAAAAAGAAGTTAGACGCGAAGGCTGACGTGTTCATTCTCGACGTACGCGAGCCGCACGAATACCAGATCTGCAACCTGAAGGGATATCTCATTCCGGTGGGCGACCTGCCGAAGCGCGTGAGCGAACTCGACAGCAGCCGCGAGATCGTGGCCCATTGCAAGATGGGCGGACGCAGCGCGAAAGCGGTGAACTTCCTGCGCCGCGCGGGATTTACAAAGGTCTATAACCTAACCGGCGGCATCTTAGCGTGGGCGGATCGAATCGATCCGAAGATGCCTAAGTACTGAGAGCAGTGGTCAGATTCAGATTAGCGTTGACATAGTTTCTGCACCGAAGATAATAGCCAGTTCTCGGGCTTTTGACCGTGAAACAGTAAGACTGGAGGTTTTTCGTGCAGAAAAGTTATTCTCTATTTTTCGTGGTGCTGCTTCTGGCTCACGTAGCAGCGGGCCAGACCGGCGGCGCTCAAGCAACCGCTGCTCCGCCTGAACAGCAGACCGCGCAGCAGGCGGCTGAGACTTCGAACTTCACATCCGCGAAAGGGTTTGTGCTGGAAGACGCGACGCCGGTAAAGGTGCGATTCAATCGGACTGTTTCTTCCGCCGATGCGCACGTGGGAGATACCGTGGATTTCGAAGTCCTGCAAGACATCAGCGTGAACGGGACGCTCGTGATTCCCAAGGGCGGTTTTGCCTTCGGCACAGTTACCGAAGCTCAAGCGAAGCGAAGAATGGCGCGGGGAGGCAAACTTGAGATCAACATCGACTATGTAAAGTTACTGAGCAGCGAGAAGGCAGCCTTGCGTGCGGTGAAGGGAGGCAAGGGCGGGGGCCATACGGGCGCGATGACGGCGGGGATTGTGGCGACTAGCGTCGTGTTCTTCCCCGCAGCACCATTATTTCTGTTCATCCACGGCAAGGACATCACCCTTCCGAAGGGAGCGGAGTTCACGGCTTATATCAACGGAGACATGAAGCTCGACATTGCGAAATTTCAGCCGGCAGCGCCCGCGCTCCAACAAGGTACAAGCGCCAGCAGCCATGATCAGAACGTCAGCACTGCGTCCGCCAAGCTGCAAATCGAATCAAGTCCGCCGGGCGCGGACATCGAGGTCGACGGTAGATTCGTCGGCAGTACGCCTTCTGACGTTCAGGTGGCGGAGGGCGATCATATAGTTGTCGTTAGGAAACCAGGATTCAAGAGCTGGGAGCGCAAACTGAAATCCAGCGCGGGCAGCAGCGTGCACATCGGAGCCGAACTGGAGAAGGTTGATACCCCCTAAATGCTGAACTCTGCCCCAGAGTCGGCGTCACAGCTCAAAGTTGAGCGAAAAATTCGCTTTACGACACGGCCAGCCGCGAAGCGGCGAAACAGGAAAGCCCGGCACGTGAGTGCCGGGAAGGCGGGAGCGGACAAATCGAGTCCCGTCAGGGACGGCACTAGGCTCTCACTGCCGAGCCCTCCCCTCTTTCATCACGAACATCCATGACCGGCATCACAGACTCTCGACCAGTCCGGTGCGACACTATTCTCCTGATTGGGGCAGTGAAGAGGCGTGTCCGTCAACCAGGACGGCTCTCGAAACTGCCCCAAAACCATTTTCAGCGCTCTTTGACAANNTGACAAGCTAAGTCCTTATTCCTGAATATTTTACATATAAGTCCTTTAGGCTCTATATTTTGGCGGCGCAACACCGCTAACCCCATGATTCTAATATATCGAGAAAAAGGGGGGGGTGGGGGTAGTGGTGAACACCTGCTAACACCTTCGGAGCAAGCAGGCGAGAAGATCAGACCGCGCTAGTTGTTTGAACAAGAAAAAGGGGAGCACCGGAGCGCCCCCCGCTCGCTTTCCTCTTCCAGGAGTTAGTTAGTTACTTGCTGGGGCTTCCGCTCATTTCGGCTTTCTCGGTAGCACCGATGGCTAGGGCGTACTTCTTGCCGGCGAAGCGTACTTGGGAAACCGTTGCCTTGCCGCTGGCGTGGTCGACGACTGCGGCGTCGTAGGGGGAGGCTTTGTCGAGTTCGACGACTTTCGCCGAAGCCTTCGCGACTTCCTTCTTGCCCTGCATGAAGCTTACCTCGACGTTCGATCCCGTGCCGTCCCAGCGCAGTTGATACTCACCGGGAGCGAGCTGCTGGCCGTTGACTTCGAACGGCTCCCGCACCTGCAGCGAACCCTTGTTACTTGCGAAAGCACTCGATGCGAGCAGCACGGCCAGCCCGAGCACAACACTCTTTACCAGATTGTTCAGTTTCATTTGCTCCTTCGCTTTCTACCCGGTTTCTGGCCGGGACGTTAGGGGCGGCTGGTGCGGTGGTTCGACTGAGGGCTTGCCTTTTGTTTGCGAAGTCCTACAATACGCGTGTCAGGGTGACGCAAAAAGACGCGGGCCTCGCGCTCGTGCTTTTTACCTGGATCCGGCGCATCCAGGGCCGCCAAACCATGCGTGCGCCAGTCCCGTCACCCTGCAATTTCTTCTAAGTGGATCGAAGTTTGTCTCGTCCACCCCACGTTGGTTCGCTACAGGATACGAATCCCGGTTTGAGTAAGTTCCCGATTTCTTTTTTCGGCTCTGTGCAGGAAT
>PKUY01000175.1 GCA_003131705.1 Acidobacteriota bacterium
GTTATGAAACCTTCCCCACCTCTGTACTGGTTGAAACTGTCAGATAAATCTATAACGACGAAGCTCTGATGGATTGGATTGAGCAACATCACGGCCGTGATGGATTGACCGCAGTTGGGCATCGCGTGGTGCATGGCGGGCCGAAATATTACAAGCCGCAGCGAATCACCGCGGAAATGGTTGAGGAACTGCGCCGGCTCAGCCCATTCGATCCTGACCACATGCCGGAGGAAATCCTGTTGGCCGAGGCGTTTCATCGCCGATTTCCTGACCTCCTCCAAGTGGCGTGTTTCGACACGGCTTTTCACCATGATCTACCGCGCGTGGCGCAGATGTTGCCGATCCCACGCCGGTACGAGGTGCAGGGCGTGCGGCGGTACGGGTTTCACGGGTTGTCATATGCGTTTCTCATGGAAGAACTCGCGCGCCTCGGCGACCCGGCGGCAACAACTGGCCGCGTTATCCTCGCCCACCTCGGCAATGGCGCGAGTCTGGCGGTGGTGCGTGACGGCAAATCCATGGACACAAGCATCAGTTTTACGCCGACAGCTGGGGTGCCCATGAGCACCCGCTCCGGCGATCTCGATCCCGGACTGGTTTGGTATCTGACGCGCACTGGAAAAATGAGCGCGAAGCAATTCAACGAGATGGTCAATTTACAGTCCGGGCTGCTCGGAATATCCGAGACCAGTTCCGATATGTGCGACTTGCTCGAACGTGAAACTCAGGACGTGCGGGCGGCTCAGGCCATCGCGGTGTTTTGCTACCAGATCAAGAAATGGATCGGCGCATTCGCGGCGGCGTTGGGCGGACTGGAGACGCTGGTGTTCGCTGGTGGCATCGGTGAGCATGCGCCCACGGTCCGCGCCCGGATTTGTGATGGACTGGGATTCCTTGGAATCGAACTCGAAGAAAAGCAAAACACGGCGAATGAGGGCGTGATTTCCGCGGCATCCAGCCGGATCGCGGTCCGCGTCATTCACACGGACGAATAAGTGATGATTGCCGATACGGTTTGCCGCGTTCTCGGCCTTGGCATGGCCAATGAAGAGAGGAATTCTGGCCGTGCGACGAGATAAATCCCTCGGCTGGAATTATTTTCGGCGGACGCCGACAAAGGGCATCAAGGAGATCGCCCACCGGTCGCTGACCCGTTTGCAGCAGCGGCTGGTGAAGACTGGTGGTCGGCTGGTTAAGCGCGCCCGGTATTGCCGGCTACTTCTGGCGGAACGACATCTCACGCGGCGGTTCTTTAGGAGTAGGTTGCGGCGGTTTGCGTCGCTGCAGTTGCCAACGGGATAGCAGAAGCTTGGGTGTCAAACAGATCCGTGCGAAAGGTAGAAAGAGATGGAATGGTGTCTGAGACTCGGGTGTAAGAGCGGGAGATCCGGCCCATGATGTTATTTCCCGCTAAGGTGATTACTTCTGGACAGTCCAGTCGTCCCTGAGGATGCTTTACTTGTCGTCTGGGCCCTCAAGCGTGGAAATACCAATGAAGGTCCTTATCAGATTCGGCACAAGGCGACGCTGAACTATCACTCATGGAGAAAAGAAAATGAAAACGAAAGCGTTTGGAGTGTTCCTCTCGCTTGTCATGGCAGGGACAACCGTCTTTGCCCAGATGGGCGGCGGGCAGGGAGGGCAAGGCAGCATGAACCATTCATACGGATGGATGGGCGGAGGGATGTGGCTTTGGACGGTGATTGGCGTACTGGTAGTGGTCCTGCTGGTCGTCATGATTAACAAGATGTCCAAAAAATGATCCGGCGATCGGAGTTCCTGCCAAGCGAACCGTAAGCGGGAAAGGAATCGAGGCCATGAAGGAACACGAACACGCAACCAAAAATGAACCCGAAACGAAGCCGGGGCATGACGAGGTGGCCAAGAAGGCATACGCCATCTATCTGAAGGAGGGCCGTCCGCAAGGTCACGATGTGCAGAATTGGTTGGAGGCCGAAGGCAAAATGCCGCGCGCCGAACCCGGCCATCACGACGATCATGCCCACATGGCGGCGGATTTCCGGAAACGGTTCTGGATCTCACTGGTTTTGACCCTGCCGATTCTCGTCCTCTCGCCGATGCTCCAAACGTTGGTGGGACTGCGAGAAGCCATTCGTTTTCCCGGCGACATCTACGTCTTATTCAGTTTTTCGTCCGCTGTCTTTTGGTATGGCGGCTGGCCGTTTCTAAAAGGATTTTTTGGGGAACTCAAGTCTCGCCAGCTCGGGATGATGACGCTCATCTCCGTCGCTATTGCTACGGCGTATCTTTACAGCAGCTCCGTGGTATTCGGTCTGACCGGCAAGATGTTCTTCTGGGAGCTGGCCTCACTCATCGACATCATGTTGCTCGGGCACTGGATTGAAATGAAGTCGGTGATGGGCGCTTCGCGGGCTCTGGAGGAACTTGCCAAGCTTATGCCCTCCGACGCGCATAAGCTCATGACTGACGGCAGCGTGAAAGACGTACCGCTGGGCGAACTGGCGGTGGATGACAAAGTTCTGATCAAGCCCGGCGAGAAGATTCCAGCCGACGGTGTCATCGTGAACGGCGAGAGCTCGGTCAACGAAGCGATGCTGACCGGGGAATCCACCCCGGCAGCCAAAGCGACCGGCGCAAAAGTCATCGGCGGGTCCATCAACGGGGAAGGTTCGCTGACCATTGAGGTCAAGGGCACCGGCAAGGATTCGTTTCTGTCGCAGGTCATCGATCTCGTCAAACAGGCCCAGGAGAGCAAATCGAAGACCCAGGACCTCGCCAACACCGCGGCGCTGTGGCTCACCATTGTTGCCTTGGGGGGCGGCGTGATCACCCTCGTTGTTTGGCTGGTTCTCATGGGCAAGGACTTCGCGTTCGCCATCGAACGCACCGTCACCGTCAT
>PKUY01000356.1 GCA_003131705.1 Acidobacteriota bacterium
CCGCTCGCGCAGCGGCGGCAGCATGATCGGAAACACAAACACGCGATGGTAAAGATCTTCGCGAAACGTCCCGTGACGCACCTGCTCCTCGAGGTTGCGGTGAGTCGCGACGACGACGCGCACATTCACGACAAACGGCCCGCCGCCCCCGACGCGCTCGATTTCTCCTTCTTCGAGTACGCGCAGGAGCTTCGCTTGCATCGCCATCGGCATGTCGCCGATTTCGTCGAGAAACAGGGTTCCCCCGTGCGCCTGTTCGAACTTTCCAATATGGCGTGCGGCTGCGCCGGTAAACGAACCCTTCTCATGGCCGAAAAGCTCGGATTCCATCAGCTCTGCGGGAATCGCGGCGCAATTCAAAGACACAAACGCCGCTCCGCGCCGAGGGCTTTTCTCGTGCAGCGTGCGCGCGATCAGCTCCTTGCCCGTGCCAGTTTCGCCGCGAATGCAGACGCGCGTCTCGCTCGCTGCGACCTGCTCGACCTGCGCCATCACTTCGCGCATCGCCGGACTCGCCAAGACAATGCGGTGACGCCCCAGCCGCCGCTTGAGATCGCGGTTTTCCTCTTCGAGCCGCGTGAGGCGCACGGCATTTTCGACCGTCAGAAGCAGCTTGTCCGTCGAAATTGGCTTTTCCAGGAAATCGACAGCTCCGAGCCGCGTGGCCTTCACGGCCATTTCAATCGTGGCCTGACCGGACATCATTACGGCCGGTGACGAAACGCCGACATTCTTCAAATCTTCGAGGAGCGATATTCCGTCGCGACCGGGCATCACCACATCGGAGAGAATCAGATCGAAGCGTTGCGCTTTCGCCAGATCGAGAGCGCGCGCAGCATTGTCGCAAACGGTGGCTTCGTGACCCGCGAGACGGAACGCGCGGGCGAGTGACGCGAGCGTGTTCGCGTCGTCATCGATGATCAGGATGTGGGCTTTTAGGGTCATGCGCTTGCAGTCCCCTCAGCCGGAGGCTCGGCAGTGACGGGCGCTGGCGCGACAGCATCAAGCCTCAGCGGCGGTTTCCCCGGCAAATGAATGTGGAAGGACGTGCCGACGCTGGTCTCGCTCTCGACCGAAATGCTGCCGCCGTGGTCGCTCACCACGGATTGCACGATCGCGAGGCCCAGCCCCGTGCCGTGCTGTTTCGTGGTGTAGTACGGAGTGAATAGCCTCTCGCACTCCTCGGGAGTTAATCCCTTGCCGGTATCAGAAATTTCCAGATCCACGCCGCCATTCTCGTGCGCGGTGCGAAGCATCAGGATGCCGCCTGCGGGCATGGCGTCCATGGCGTTCAGGACGAGGTTCTCGATCGCGCGGCGGAGCAGCGTCGCATCGGCCTGAATCGTGGGCAGATCCTCGGCCAGGTGAAGCTCGAGAGTAATGGGCGGGCGGCCAACCGCGCTGAACTGCGCCTCGAATAGTTTTACGATCCCGCGCACGATTTCGTTCAGATTCACCGGCGCGAGCTCTGGCTGCGGCATTTTCGCGAAATCGCTGAAGCGGCCGACAATCGCCTTGAGATTCTCAATCTCCGAAAGCAGTATTCCCGTCGACTCGCGAAAAACTTCCTCGAACTGCTCGGGGCTCTGTTCTTTCGCGCGCTGCAGATTTTCGACGGTGGTCTGCAAGGGGAAGAGCGGATTTTTCAGCTCGTGCGCCAGGCGCCGCGCCNNTTCGCGCTGCTCATTCAACTGCTGCGTCATTCGGTTGAACGCAAGCGCGAGCTGGCCGAGCTCGCCGCTCCCGCGAACATTTACGCGCGCGTTCCAATTCCCTTCCGAAACCTCGCGCGCACCTTCGGCGAGTTTCCGCACCGGGCTCGTGACCCGCGCCGCACCCCACCAGCTCAACAAAAGTCCAAAGAACAAACCCATGCCCGCAACCGCAAATGCGAGCAGGCGAATACGCCGTTCGAGCAGCACGACCTCGCGTTGCGAACTGCCCACAAGCAGGACACCGAGGACTTCCCCTTGCCGCCCGAGAAGCGGCAGCGCATGAAAAGATTCGGCGCTGGCGGGTTCGGGCGTCCAGTCGATCTTGAGCGTCTGCTTGCTTGGCTGGCGTTGCTCCTGTTCGATGATAGGGGCGAGGCGTTCGCCCTCAAGCACGGGCCCTGATTCGTCAATGAGATTCGTCGCCTGAAAGTTCGGATCGAGATTCAGATACAGGAGCGCGCGCATATCGGCCGGCAGGGCGAGGGAAGCAAGAAAATCCTTCCCGAGCCGCTCGCCTCCCACGATATACAGATCCTTATCGCCAACGCGCACGGTAGCAACCGACATCAGGCCCAACGCCGGACCGTCCTGCGTATCCACTTTCATGAGGAACGATCCGAGCCGCGCCCAGTCTTGCAGCTGCGTTATCCAGTCCATTTTGTATCCAAAGCGAGCGCGCCATTCGTTCGAGGAAATGATTGACCCGTCGCTCGCGACCAAGTCGAGCAAGTCGAGCTGATGAGATTGAGCCAGGCCGGCAGAGTCGTTCACATAGACGGAGACGTCGGCCTGAGGGCGGCTCAAGTCGATCGCCATGCGCACGGTACCTTCCGCATCGGCAATTCCTTGCACCCGGTGGACAATACCTTCTCCGCGGCGATCGAACTCGCGCTCGAATTGCGAAACGAGCGCTTCGCCGTGCAGGCGATTCGATTCTTCAAACGCGCGGCGCGTCACCGTGGTCACACCCACCGCGACGACGCCAACCGACAGCAACAGCGCGAAGGTGACCAGCAGGAAAAGTTTCGTGCGGAACGTCATTGGGAATTTTCCTCGAGCCACACGTCCGTAAACGGCCAGCCTTCGCCTGCTGTGGGCGCCTTCCAATTCCTCACGCGCGCGCCCAGGCCGTACACCTGCGGAAGCCAGACGAGCGGTACGACGCGATAGCTGCTGAGGATCTCGCGCTCTCGCTCGTAAATCTGCTGGGCTGAAGCTCCCTCAGGCAGCAGCGGAGCTGGGTCAATCCCCTCAATCGGGTCGAGCGCAGTTACGAAATCCGTGAGCGCTTCTCGCGGGTGCGGCGAAATCATCCACAGACGCATGAGCCGCGCACCATCTTTGGCAGGCGAAGACGCAGCGTTTGCATTCGCTTCGGCTGAGATCACGATGCCAGCTTCTCGCGCGTTCACTACGATCCGCTCTGCGACACTCTGCTCCAGCGAGTCGCTGGCATCATATCCCAACACAATCTTGGGCGAGCCACCGATCTGCGCCCACAGATCTTTCGCTGCGGGAGCGTCCCGCGATGTCGAAAACAAAAACGCCGTGCCGCTGGACCATTGCGGCAGCAAGTCTCCCGCCGGTTCGCCTCCCTTCTGCAAAATGAAATTGACGATGGCGGCGCGATCGATGGAGCGTGCCAGCGCTTCGCGGACCCGAGCGTCTTCCGCAGGAGGCCGGCCGGAGACAAAAACAACGGCCAGCAATTCATCCGGCTCCGAGGTGCTGACACGCATGCCACGTTCGGAGGCGCGGCGGGCTTCTTCAGGAAGAATTTCCGCGACGTCCGCTTTCCCGAGTTCGAGATCTAGCAAGCGATCTCGCGCCGTGCGCCCCATCTGGATTTCAACGGAGTCCACGAACGGTCTGCCGCCCCGATAATTTTCATTGGCCGCGAGCACGGCGCGTTTCCCCGGTTCCCATTCGGAGATTCGAAATGGACCCGAGCCGGGAACGCCGGCGAAAGTTCCATCCGGGTTGCGATGATCGTAGAGCAGGGCGGCAATTTCATCTTTCGCGAAGGCTTCATGCGAATTCGCAGCCGCTACGGCTGGGTCCGGTGAACTCACCACCGCGCCGATTTCCACGCGCAACTTGCCGCCATACTTCGGACGACGCGACGGCCGGCCGCGGCCGGCAGCCGCGAGCACAAGCGCGAGAAGCAAGCTAGTGGCTGCAAGTCGCCGTGACAATGTACGCCTCGAAGTTTCCGGTTTTCAGGTTCTGCACCACGGCGTTGGCAACTCCGCCGGTCCCCGCCCACCAAAGTGAAGTGACCGGGCCATCGAACGCAACCGGCTTCCCCGATGCCAGCGCTCCCTGACCATTCACCGAACTGACTTCGTATGCCTGAACAACATCCGTTTCGGTCCAATCACCTTTGCCGGTAGCCAACACAACCCGCCGGCCGTCACATTCAAGCGATAGCTTCACGGAGTCGCCACCCAGGTCGGAAATCTTCGGCGCGGATGCGTCCTCTCCGTTCCACGATTGCGTGCCCGGATCCACAAAGCCGCACTGAATTGTATCGGGGTTCCCGAAATCGCCTTTGCAGTCGATGCCGGGTATTCTCGCGATGCCCGCGCCGATGCCGTGCGACAGGTCGATGTGTCCGCGCGGCGCGCGCAGCCAGGGCCTCAGGGGCGGGATGGTGATCGACTGGCCGAGTTGCCATTGCGAGTTCTTGCGAATGTAGAACATGATCCGTCCCGCTTCGAGAACGATCATCGTGGGATCTTTTCCGGCAGATGGCGGGGGCAACGCGAAGTCGAGAATTTTTCCGGACGGCTCCCAGTTCAGGTTTTCGTCGAGCACAACTCCGCCGTTTCTTCTGGCGCTCGGCGCGCCCTTCGACAGGGTAAGCAGAAACACTTGTTCCGCCACGTCGCGTCGAATCTTCGCTACGATCACGTAACCCTCGACACCTTCCGAAAAAATCACATTGAGATCGGCATCGACCGGCTCCGCGGCGACGATACGGAAGCGTCGATTGGTCAGATTCAATTTCAGGCGTTCGTCAATTGCTACAAATTCATCCGCGGAAAGTGACGATATGTTGCTGGTCATGAGCTCAATCCTGGCAGGCGGCGGGGACACGGTTGCAACTTTGTCCACAAGCTCGCGCAGCTTGTCGGCCCATTCGATCGACGGCAGATTGCTGGTCTGACTTTGCCTCTGAGTTTGCACTGCGACAGACGCGTCCGTTTGCTGCAACCCGTCTGCCAAAACGCTGCGAGGAAGCATGCCGCCGCGGGTTTCGACAACTAAAAATGATAAAAGAAAAATTAGGCGCAGAAGGGAGAGGATTCGGTGGGACGGCCGCATCGGCTTTGGCCAGGAGCGCAAGGATTTCGTAATTTTGCATGGTAGCACAACGCTCAAAAGCTCTCCGGCTTAGCCGGAGGGAAACTGCGGACTAGGTCACAGTGGCGGGGAGCCGGCTGGGAGCTTCGTTCTTAACTCTTATGGCGATGGTCTTCGCTGCGGCGGTGGGGTCGCAAAGGCCATCGCTTTCAAGTATCGGGCGAAGCTCCCGGCAAGGGTTTTTGCCGGCGTTACTCCCGAACCGGTCTGGTTTCACACCGGGTGCTTGACCAAATCCCGTGAGACGCCAGACCGTTCGGGAATCTCTACGGTTTTGTCGTTGCGCCCTCGGACGAATCCGGTCCGGCTGGCGAACGCGCCCCTGCTGGCCCATCATTCGCCATCGCCGAGCGCAGCACATCATTTGTGAAAAAGAATTTGCCGTCGTTCGGAACCATCATGATCTGCACGCGATCGGACAGGCGCTGAGCAACCGTGAACTGCACCAGCAGCGGATTGGCTTTGAGCGCCGCCGCCTGAAGCTGCATCTGTTCCGCTTGGGCCTGCGAGGTTATGCGAATGCGATTCGCCTCAGCCTCGGCAAGTAGGTTCTGGCGCTGCTGTTCGGCCTTGCTGTCAATTACCTTGGCCTGCGCGTCCGCGTCCGCGTTCTGAATGGTGGCTTCCTTGCGCGCTTGGGCTTCGAGTCGCGACTGCTCAATCTGCTTCTGCTTGAGCGGGAGCGTATAGTGCATGGCATCCGACTGTGCCTTAGCCATGATCACTTGCGATTCGGCGTCGCCCTCGGCATGCTTTACTTCGCGCGCTTTCGCCGCTTCGGCTTGCGACTCGGCAATCGCCACGCGCTTTTGTTCGATCTCTGCATCCACCGACGTGCGGTCGTCTTCCTGTTCCTTCAGTAGCAAATCTTCGAGCCCTTTCGCGTATTCCTCGGGCAATTCGACTTTACCCAAAAGCACTTCCTTTACGACGATGGCATCGCCGGCGAGCCGCGAGGTGATGAGTTGCGCGGCGCGCGCGCGGAATTCTTCTCGCTTCACGGCGAAGACGTCACGCACCACGTAATTCGGCGCAAGCTCGTGGAACGCGCTCACCACGACGGGCGCGACAATCTCCTGGTCCACGGGCTGCGGCAGGTTTGCCTGGATGTAATCGAGTCGCTTGGGGTCGACGCGGTAGCGCACGGTGACGGCGACGCCGACGGAGAGGCCTTCGCGTGTCTGGACATTCAGCACTTCGAGCTTTTCGCCACGGAGTTCAAATGCAGCAGTGGCGAAGACGCGGTCGCGGATATCGAAGAATGCGACACGATCGACCAGCGGGAGAACGAGGTGCGTGCCGGGATAAAGCGCCCCGGGGCGGACTCCCGATATTTGGCTGACGCGGACGGCAGCCATGCCGTCCGGTACGACGAGGATGCTCGAACCCAGCAGACCTAGCGCCGCGCCTATACACATAAGCTTTGCGGCGGCATTCCAACGGATCACCCGGCGGGTGCGCAGTCCGACGCGCGCAGGAAGGCGAGTCTGGTCAGGCTCGGCGGCGTCTGTGGGACGCTCGCCGCGGCGCAAGATGCGGTCGAGCTCGAAGGCGAGATAAACGTCGTAGAGCACCATGGCCGCGGCACAGACCAGGAAACCGGAATAGATCACTAACAGCATGTATTTCAGAAACAGCATGGCTTCCTCCTCTACCCTAAGAACGCCCGGCGGGCGGTCGCAGAGTTGACCCTGAGCGCCATTGGCGCGGCAAGGGTTTGCGTCTGCTACGACTGCCGGTCTTGCTGCTGGCTGCGAGGTGCGGGCATTAAGCTGGTCAGGCCGTATAGCCCGACCCATTCGAGCCCAAGCGCCAGTGCCAATGCCGCCAGAATCGCGCTCGCCACCTCTGCAAATGCGATAAAGCTGTCCATGGCCGCCTCCGCTTACTCGAAAATCCGCCGCTGGCGGATTCGCCTGGCGCGCACCCTGCTGCTTTGTGCGCCCGACGGTGAGCACATATGCAGACGCATAGCCACCAAGCTTTCAATGGACGGCAAAGCACTTACAGGCATGGAATCTGCTTCCGCTTGTGGCGGGCCAAACACGCCGTCGAAAAAGACACGCGATCAGAAGCGCGATGTCAGGGATTTCAGTGCGGGTGTGGATGCGAACTCGGGAACTTGTTCCGAGCCAGCTCTAACGCGTGTCCGGCTTGGCGCGCCCTCCGGCATCCGTCCTCCGCCGCGCCGTCTGCACCGGTTGTCATCCCGACCGCAGCGAGGGATCTCTTCGGCATAACATCAAAACGACGTGCCCGCCACCTCGCTCATCTTTGTGTCATGGGTTCCTATACTTGACTTGCCTGTTTCACCGCCGCCTCACGTTCCCCGTCATGAATGGTGTCTTTCGCCTCCCCGAAAAGTCCACAGGACTCGCTGACAAAATCGAACATTCTTCTGTTAGCGTGGGTCGGGGCGCCTTTGTCCCCAGAAAGGAGGCGGCATGACCACGGTAGCGAGCGAGAGCATCACCGAACACGCAAAACGTGAAATTCGGGAACGCCAATCTCTCGATTGGCGGCCAGCGGAGCGCCATTCAGAA
>PKUY01000252.1 GCA_003131705.1 Acidobacteriota bacterium
TTTTAACTTGCTAACGACACATCCGAGATTTCTCTTTGCCACCGCGCCGCTTGCTCGTTGATCGCCAGTTTCCCCACGCCGACCGATCAGACAGTCGGGTGAATTTCGAGGATCAGCATCGCACACGCAAATATTCAACGGAATATAACCACATTCTAATGACGGGAAACTGGCTCGGGTTCACCTTTGCGTGATCTTTTCATTTTAGTCCCGCTCTCGTTTGTGTTCAGTAGATGCGGCGCATCATCCGGTGCGAATGCTCGGTCGTTTGAGGAGTTCCCCTATGAAAGCACGTGCCCGGCTATTGTTCATCTGCCTTGCGGTTTGCGTTGCTGCGCTTTTTCCGAAGCCGGCGTGGCCGCAGGGCCGCGACGCAGGCTCCATCAAAACAGCGGAATCAGCGAAGCCGAAAATTGCGGCGGACTATGGCAAGCTGCCGCTTAGCTTCGAGGTGAACGAAGGGCAGGCGGACGGTCGCGTGCGGTTCATGTCCCGAGCCAGCGGCTATTCGCTTCTCCTGACCGGAGATGAGGCAGTGCTCGCTTTGAGGAAGGGCAGCGGCGAAAAGAACGCTGCCGGTCGGCTGCCGGGGCTCGAACCGCAAGCCGCGCCGAAGAAAGCACGACTGAGCGAGATGCTGCGAATGAAGCTGGTTGGGGCCAAGGCAGCGCCTCGTGTAACGGGAATGGAGGAGTTACCGGGCAAGGTAAACTACTTCATCGGAGACGATTCGGCGAAATGGCGCACAAACGTGCGGACGTACGCCCGCGTGAAGTACGAAAGCGTTTATCCCGGAGTGGACTTGGTGTTCTACGGGAACCAGGGGCAACTGGAGGACGACTTTGTGGTGACGCCGGGCGCGGACCCAGGCGCGATCCGGCTGGCCTTTAGGGGAGCGAAGAAGCCTAGTATCAACAAGCACGGAGAGCGAGCTGGGGAACATTGGACCCTCCGGTTTGGCGTCGGCCCTTGTACCGATGAACTTCGTGGGTTGCCGAACAAAACCAGTATTCCAATTGACGTATGATCTGCAAGGAAATGCGGCCAACTTAAGTGGCCCCACTACGATAAGTGTCCAGATGCAGTAAATGTGTGGTACTCCGGCAAAGAAGGGTGTTTACCTGGACGTGCCGTTTTTCGCGGTCGGGAGCGTTTCCAAGTGCGCGTCAGAACCGACTGGCACTTCCGCGGGATAATACTAAATTGATCCGCCCAAATCCCATTTCTTAGGCCTTCGGACGTTTTCGAAAAGAGCTGGAAATCCTCTCCGACAATGAAATAATTTGGTTAACAATTAGCTCGCTGAAGCCAAACTGGTTGTCCAGATGCGCCCAGGCGTAAAATGGAAGTCCGCCAGAATGGATTGACATCGTCGGCGTTCAAGGATAAGAACCGAACGGTGATGCAGCGTATCGGAGGGTGAGCAATGGTAATTGACGTTCACGGGCATGTGACGGCGCCGGATTCACTGTACGTCTATAAAGCAAATGTGATGTCGCATCGCGGATCTCACGGGCGGGGAAAAGTGGAAATCAGCGACGATGAGATGATCGCATTTCTCAACGAGCCCACTTTCGGCACGGGCAAATCGCATTTCGGACTGCTGAAGGAAGTCGGCACGGATATGCAGCTCATTTCGCCGCGTCCGTATCAGATGATGCACGCCGAGAAGCCGCCGAAGATTTCGCAGTGGTTTATTGAGGAGTGCAACAATATCGTAGGGCAGCAGGCTCGTCTGTTTCCGAAAATATTCAAGGGCGTTTGCGGGCTTCCTCAAACGCCGGGCGTGAGTCCGAAGAACTGCATTGCCGAGCTGGAAAGATGCGTCAAGGAGATGGGATTTGTCGGATGCCTGATCAATCCTGACCCGAGCGAAGCGACGAACTACGACACGCCGGGCATGGGTGACGAGTATTGGTATCCGCTATACGAGAAGCTCGTGGAATTCGACGTTCCCGGATACATCCACGGAGCCGGATGCCGCTCGCCGAGGCACAGCTATTCGGTGCACTTCATCACCGAAGAAACCATCGCGGTCATCTCGCTGGTAAGCTCGCGCGTATTTCAGGACTTCCCGAAACTGAAGCTGATCTGTTCTCACGGGGGAGGCGCGGTTCCATATCACGCGGGACGTTTTCTAGCGCCAACCCTTCGGCGCGGAGCTAGCAACTTTATGGATAATATGCGCAAGCTGTACTATGACACCGTGTTGTACACGTCGCTTGCGTGCGAGCTTTTGATCAAGACTGTGGGTGCAGACCGCTGCATATTCGGCACCGAGCGCCCCGGCGTCGGAACGGCGAAAGATCCGAGCACAGGGAAGTGGATGGACGACGTCCGAGTTTATATCGACGGCTTCACTTGGTTGAGCGACGCCGATAAGAAGACGATCTTCGAGGATAATGCCAAGAAATTATTCCGTTTGACCGTCGATGCGAAAACCGCAGCGTAAACACACGCGTGGCTAGCGCCATTCGCACCCAAGCCGCAAAAGGAATCACAGGATGCCCGAACAATATAGAGCCGACCATGTCGGCAGTTTTTTACGCTCGCCGGAATTGCTGGTCGCCCGGAGTGCCGATCCGCCCGATCCCGCACGCCTGCGCGCCATCGAGGACAGCGAGATCGAGCGCGTTTTGGCGAAACAGAAAGAGCTCGGCTTCGCCATTTTCACCGACGGCGAGCTGCGCCGCAGCAATTTCATGGGTGATTTCACGGACGCAGTCGAGGGCTTTGATTTCGGCGACGGCGTAGCGCGCAGCTGGAAGACGGCGCAGCCTGCGGCTACCACGCCGATGGGCCGCGGCAGAGTGGCGGGAGTCGTTGTCGAGAAGCTTCGCGCAGTGCGGCCGCTGACGGGGCATGAGCTGCCGTTCCTGAAGAAACACAGTCCCGGCGCGATCAAAATGACGCTTCCCAGCGCCACGCAGTTTCCGGCAATCTCCTTCAAGCGCGGCAGAACGGATCTCGTCTACGAAAGCTACTCCGCACTGCTCTGGGACATCGTCGAGATCATGAAGTCGGAGCTCGCGCGCCTCTCGGCAGAGGGCGTGAAGTACATTCAGATCGACGCACCCCGCTACAGCTACTACCTCGATCCCAAGTGGCGCGCGTGGATCAAGAAGGAAATGGACCAAGATCCCGAAGCGGCGCTTGATGAGGCAATCGCGGCTGACAATGCCTGCTTTGAAGCGGCCCGCAAACCCGGTGTGACGCTCGCCATCCATCTGTGCCGCGGAAACAATCGCAGCCACTGGTATGCTGAAGGCGGCTACGACGCGATCGCCGA
>PKUY01000096.1 GCA_003131705.1 Acidobacteriota bacterium
GACAGAATTTTGGCGAGGCACACGGCATCATCTACGTCGTCGGTGACAAGCTGTGGATTGACGCCACGCCGGTCGCTCGGGCTGCTAATTTCAGCGACTTCGCAATACACGAACGCGACCACAACCAATCCTAAGAGTTTTTTCGCAGCCTATTAGACGGATTCCCCGCCGGCCCATTAAAGCTGTAATCTGTGGAATTATGAAGGAGTCATGAATTTCGAACTGTACTTGGCAGCAGGTGAGTTTATCGACAGCAGTCATCCGGAGGTGCGGGCCTTCGCGCAGAAGACGACGGTTGGCGCCGCCGATGCGGTTTCGCGCGCGGTGAAGCTTTACTACGCAGTCCGCGAGATTCTCTACGACCCCTACTGCGCGGGCGAGGATCGGTCGTACTTTCGAGCCAGCGATTGCCTGCGTGCCAAGCGAGGATTCTGCATTCCGAAGGCTGCCCTGCTAGCTGCGGCTGCCCGGTCCGTGGNNGCTATGCCGACGTGCGCAACCACCTGTCCACGCAGAAGCTCATCGAGCTGATTGGTGGCGACCTCTTCATCTGGCACGGCTTCACCGAGCTTTATGTTGAGGGTCGGTGGGTAAAAGCTACGCCCGCCTTCAACCTGAGCCTTTGCAAACGTTTCGGTGTCCTCCCGCTAGAGTTCGATGGGCGACACGACTCGCTCTTCCACGAATACGACCAAGGAGGTCGCCGACACATGGAGTACGTCAGGCAGCGAGGTCACTACCCGGATGTGCCATACGACACGATCATCGCCGACTTCACGAAGATGTACCCACGCTGGCTGGCGCTCCTAGCGACTGGCGGCCACGGAGACTTTGCGAGAGAAGCTTAGGAACCCTTTACTACTCTGGCAAGGGAAAGNNCTGGCTGGCGCTCCGAGCCACTGGCGACGGAGACTTCGCGAGAGAAGCTTAAAGCCAGGATTCCTAGTTTTTCATTAGTTATGCACCGTGTCTACGCTCGTTCTGCTCGTGGGTTTGCCGGCCTCCGCTTCGGTGGGAACGGCCTTCGTGTTCGTGGGAGTCATGCGGCGCATCGCCGCGCCCTTTATCTGGCCGGCAAGCACGTGCATTGGCGTTATCTGTGGCTGCTGATTCAAGGCGATACTGGGCGCAACTCGTCAGTAGCGGGGTACACTTACCTGAGCCCGGTCCGGCTAGTGGCAGTACGTACAATAGGTAGGAAGCGTGAATTGGGATGGACATCGGAGCGGACTTCTACACTCGCACACAGATGATCTGGTGGTGCGGCCGAGCTGACGGTGCAATTCGTCCGCGAACACTGGAGCGCCGGGGCTGGGGCGTATCGTTCTCATCGTTTTCGTCCTCTTGCTCTTCAGTATCCGTTAGGGTCCAGGCGGCGAACCAGATCTCCGAAATCTAACTGGCGGAATGTATGTTGAAAGAGCTTCAAGTCTATCTGATCAAGCCCACACAGTATGACGACGACGGTTACGTTGTGCGCCACTGGCGTGGCGTGTTGCCGAGCAATACCCTGGCTTGCATCGCGGGGCTGACCGAAGACGTCGTGGCCCAAAAACGGCTAGGGGAATCGCTACAGGTGAAAATCCACCTGTTCGACGAGAGCGTGGATCGCGTACCGGTGAAGCACATCTGCCGGTCGCAGCGCGGTGACAATACCAAGACGATTGTTTGTCTGGTCGGTGTTCAAACCAACCAATTTCCTCGCGCGGCCGACCTGGCTCGCATGTTCCGTCGAGCAGGTCTGACCGTGATGATCGGTGGTTTCCACGTCAGCGGCTATCTGGCTCTGCTGCCCGAGATCCCGCCGGACATCCAGCAACTCATGGACGAAGGCGTAACGATTGTGAAAGGCGAGATCGAAGAGACCTGGAGCGACCTGCTTTGCGATGCTGTCAACGGCCGGCTGAAGCCGCTCTATGATTTCCTCAACAACAAGCCAGACTTGTACGACAAGCCGATTCCCACAATCCGCAAAAAGTACCTGCGTAAGTTCGTGGCGCCCAACTTCGGCACGATCGACTGTGGGCGTGGCTGTCCCTTCGAGTGCAGCTTTTGTACAATCATCAACGTCCAGGGCCGCAAGATGCGCTTCCGCTCCGCCGAACACATCGCCGGGGCGGTCCGCCACAATTATCGCGCCCATGGCATCTCGTTCTACTTCTTCACCGACGACAATTTTGCCCGGAATAAGAACTGGGAGGCCATCTTCGACGCGCTCATCCGCCTGCGGGAGGAAGAACAAATCTCCGTGGAATTCATGATGCAGGTGGACGTGCTCTCCTGGAAGATTAAGGCCTTCGTGGTCAAGGCGCGCCGCGCTGGCTGTATCAATGTGTTCATCGGCATGGAAAGCGTGAACACCGACAACCTGAAGGCGGCCGGCAAGAACCAGAATCACGTGAACGAATACTCGCAGCTAATCGAGGCCTATCGTGGCAACGAGATTTCCACTCACGTCGGCTACATCATCGGATTCCCGGGCGACACCGCCGAGTCCGTCCGCCGCGACCTGGCATACCTTATGCAGGAGGTGCGGCCTGACCACGCTTCTTTCTTCATGCTGATGCCCTTGCCCGGCTCTCAGGACCACCTGGGAATGTTGCGCCGCGGGGAATGGATGCATCCCGACTTCAACCGCTACGACTCCCACCACGCGGTCAGTGTCCATCCCAACCTAACGGACGGCGAGTGGAAGGAGCTTTATCTCGAGGCCTGGCGCACTTTCTACAGCCTTGAAAATATGAAGGCGTTGCTGCAGCGCACGCCCGCGTGCAACTACTGGAACAATTTCCTGCGCTTCATCTGGTACAAGAATTCGATTCTGACCGAAGGGCGCCATCCGATGATGTGCGGCTTCTTCCGGCTGAAGGGCCGTAAGAACCGCCGCCCCGGCTTTCCGATCCTCTCCTGTTGGAAGTATTACACTTGNNCGGCGCGTCAGTGAGGAATTGGCAAGGATCAGCGCCGCCTATGGCAGGCTAAAAATCGCCGATCTGCAGCTCGCCTACGTGCAAGCCAAGTCGCACTTCCCGGAACTGCGCATTCCCTCCAAGCTCCAGCTGCTCTGGGCTAGGTGGATTCCGCTCCTTGCTCCGAGCAAGGTGTACACCCGAGCCGACCTCCACTGGTTCTGGCACGCCGCTAAGCAGAATTGGGCCGAGCGCCGTTGGTTTCGCATTCCCCTGCACCGCGTCGCGTTGAATCTGTTTCGCGATGCCCAGCTTTCGCTACTCTTCTTCTTCCATCTCGCTCGAGCGCGCTAGCTCCGCCACCGGATCGCCTACAGGTAGTAAGGGAAACCGGCATCCCGCCCCTGTCCCTACTAAAAACTC
>PKUY01000150.1 GCA_003131705.1 Acidobacteriota bacterium
TCCCTTCGCTCCCTGGGAGTTACCCCGGTTCATCGCTACTCCAAACCCTTCCGACACCTTCTCTCCTTTCTCATCTCTTGGGCACTTGAATCCGGGCGGCGCGCCACCGCGGCGCGACGCGGGCTTTGTGTCAGTGCGTCGGCACCTAGGCCTAATGATTGAGGGACGCGCGAAACAACAAACGCCGGCTTCTCTTTCGCTCTGAGCAAAGAAGTCCCCGTTACCCGGAAAAAGGTTCTACTTCGCGTCTGCAGCGCGCTGGGTTGCGTCGCCGGCATATTTTTTGCATTGGTCCTGCATGGTGCCGGCAGTCTGCGCGCAGCGATTGAATGCGTCCGCTGCTTCTTTATATCTGCTCAAGTTCTCGAGGTCTGCTCCCAGAATAAAGTAATCGGTCGGGTCGGACGTCGCTTCATTCTGAGTCGCTGTTATGAGCTCCTTGGCGGAAGCGTCGTATTGCTCGCGGCGGAAATAGACGAAACCTAGACCGCTGTGCGCCACAGCTAGCTCGCCAGTTTTGAATTGGGCGAACTGGTCATCTGGTAGACCGGCTGGTTTCTGCATTTTGTCCATCACGTCGAGAGCGCGTTTTTCGTACAGCTCGGCCTTGTCCAACTTCTTGTCGGCATCGGGCTCGTGAGGGTCAAAGGCGCGGGGAATTACCCATCCGCTCAGCGCCAGCAGATGCACATCGTCGGGAAAGAGCGAAAGTCCCTTCTCGGAATAGGTGTAGAAGCTCGGCAAATCCTTCTTGTCATAGTAAGTTTGCGAAAGTTCCTCATAGATCGCTTCGCTATAGCGGTCCTTCGGATATTTGGCCAGGAAAGCGATGCCGAGGTGAATTTTTTTGTCGCCGTCATGGTCGCTGGCCTTGTGAAACGCCTGGTAGGCAGCTTCTTCCTTCGGATCGCCCAGTTCCTGGCGCAGGTACTTCTCGGTCACATCCTGCTGTGCCTGCCGGCCATCCATCGTCGTCATCGAATTGTTCACCGGACCCGCGTTCGACGTGCCCTGCGCGTGAGAGACTCCGGGGAATATGGCCATAGCTGCAAGGAACACCGCCGCAACGGCAAAAACCAAATGGTAAGCTGTCTTCTTCATGGCGCAATTTTCCTTTGTTGAACCATTTATTTCCCCGGGGCAGCGCGCGCTTATTCCCAGCCTGTTTTTGAGTTGTACGGCATCATGAAACCCATGGCTTCGATTTCGTGAATTTCCCCGCCGCTGACTTTGAAAATATGAGCGGCCGGAAGATCGAACGGATTGAAATTCATGTCCACATGATCGACGCCCGGAACGCCGACGATTTTCAGCGTCTTCTCCTCCATCGGATGGCGGAACTGCGAAAGACCGAAGACGAGCCCGGTTTCGGAATCAGCGATTTCGACGCGCCGAGGCTCGATCCGCTTGATGTAGCTCATCACGCGCGTGTCGAGCTGCGCGGTGCAACCCATCGCGCCCATTGTTCCCCGGCCCGGCGTCGCCGGTGGAGGATTCCCCGTCGTCTGAAACCCGTTCTCGCGGCGGATGCAATCGTCGGCAAAAGGCGCGGCGTGTCCATCGCTATTGACCAGGGCGTCGTAATACGAAAGCCCGATTTTAAGCATCTGGTCGCGCGGGACACGCTGGTCGGCGGGAACCGACGCCAGCAACCCTGGGCGGGGCAACTGGAGGTTGGGGAGGCTGGTGTCGCGAAGGTTGCGCGCGATCAGGTGCTCGGCCTCCACGATTTGACCGTCGCGAATCTTCAGCCGCAGCGCAATCTCGATCGGTCTATCGTTCTCCTGCATGACTCCCAGGAAGCCGACTTCCTGAGAAACGGTATCGGGCACATAAATCTTGAAAGTCGTCGGTATGGCGGAGGCAGTTTTCCAAAGCCCATCGCCGGGCTTCATGGGCACAGTGTTTTCGACGAACTTCACGTCGGGTGAGAGCTTCACGATCGATGGATCGTGCGCAACAAGACCGGCCAAATAGATATTGGTTGTCATCAATAGACACGCGCGGTCGCACTGTGCGGCCTGCGGCTGCGATACGCGCACCGAAGCAAGCATGCCGATCGACACAAGCAAAACTGCGGTAAATCGAATTGCAGTTTTCACGTTGTCCCCCTGGATGACTTTCACGGCTAGGCGCTTGCGCTCTTCTGCCACAGCTCCGAGCTGGCGATCCGCGCGCCCTCGACCAACGCCTCGAATTTCGCCCACATCACCGACGGCGCCGCGCGCTGGATGAATTGCGCCTGCGCGAAACCGCAATCCGTGCCAGCGATCAGATTCTCGCGTCCCACGAGCCGCGCGAAGCGCACGATCCGGTCGGCCACCAGCCGCGGATGCTCGACCGTCATAGTGTGATGCGTGACCATACCTGGAATTAAAATCTTTCCCTCGGGCAGCTTGGTCGTTTCCCAGACGCGCCACTCGTGCTCATGTCGCGGATTTGCCGCTTCAATCGAATACGCCCCGGCGCGCACGCTCAGAATGAAGCCGAGAATTTCCTCGAGCGGCGCATCTGCTAAATGCGGCACGTGCCAGCTGCCGAAGCAAACGTGATAGCGCACACGGTCCTCGGGAATGCCCTCGAGCGCATGATTCAACGCCTCAATGCGCAACCCGGCCCATTGCCGGTATTTTTCCGGACTCTGCTCGACGTAATGATCGTACATATTGGCGAGGACGGCGTCGTCGACCTGCACCAGCAGCCCGGAATCATAGATCGCGCGATATTCCTCGCGCAGTGCGTCGGCAATGGCGTACACGTACTCTTTTTCCGTCGGGTAGTATTCGTTCACACCATCGTATGCCGAGCTTGCCGGGGCGACGACTGGCAGAAACGCTTCCTCCACGTTTACCGAGCGCAGCGCCGCCTTCAGATTCGCAATGTCCCGATCGATGTTCGCGTGGTCGCGATACTTGACCGGACCGACGCACGCCTCGGTCGGTACTCCTTTTGAGATCCACGGAAACTGNNCCTCCGCCGCCATCACTTCGGGAAAGCGGTCGCGGTCCCGCCCGAGCCAATAAACCGGACGCAACTGCTCGGGCCGGTGCTCGAAGCCCGTGATCCGTTCGAGAATGTAATTCGACCAACTGGATTTCCCGAATTCCCCGTCGTTTACGATATCGATGCCGGCCTTCGCCTGCATCTTCACGATCTCGGCCACCGCTTCACGCAATGCCTGCTCGTAACTCTGCCTATTCTCCGCGGATTCGTTCGCGGCTGCGGCGAGATCCCGTAAGTGTTGCGGACGGACGATGCTGCCGACGTGCGTGGTGAGGATGCGAGTTGCGCTTCGTTTCATTTCGTGGCTCTCCCGGGCGCTAAGCGCTGGTCAATTCAGTTCCAAGTCAATTTCGAGATGTCGAGCCCGCAGGAGCCGCGATCGGCTCGAGCATTGCCAGAATTTCCTTGCGACGATCTTCAAACCAGGGAGGCAAATGCAGCTTGGTGCCTAACTCGCTCGCCTTTTCATCCTTTTCGAATCCCCCGGGCACATTGCAGCAGCACTCAACCAATATCCCGCCCGGCGAGCGAACGTACATCGAATGGAAATAAAAGCGATCCTTAATTTCGGATGCGTCCGTGTAGCCGAGTTCCTCGTAAATGGCCTTCTGCGTCGCCAGGGCATCATCGTCCGCAACCCAAAGCGCGAGGTGATGGACCGTACCGGCGCCAAAGGTCCAACTGCCCGGAGCGCGGTCCGGCTCGTGCAGCAGCGTCAAGGTTTTGTTTGCGCCGCCACTGCCGATTTCGAATCGGTGGTACGCGCCGTCAACGCCCGTTTTGCGAAAACCGATTGCCTCGGTGAGAAATTTCTCCTGCTCGCTCACATCGCGAACCGAAAGAACCGTGCCGTGGAACCCGCGCACCGATTCTGACTGTCCGATCTCCGCGGTCGTCCAGCCTACGCGCGCGTCGTCCTTGTCTTCCATCACCTCAAAGCTCAATCCAGCGGGATGGTTGAATCGAATGAAGCGCTGCCCGAAGCGCTCTTCCGCCGCACCGTGGTTGACCTTATGCTTCTTGAAGTGTTCGTGCCAGAAAGGCAGCGAGCCTCTGGAGACCGCGTAGGTAATCGATTGCACCTGCCCGGACCCGCGCTTCCCTGCAAGGCGGCTGTATGGAAACGTGGTCATGATCGAGCCGGGCTCGATGCTCGCGTTCGAGTAATACAAATGGTAGTGCGGGAATCGGCCGTCCATCAGCACCGTTTGCTTGGCAAGCCGCTGACCAACAATTCCAGTAAAGAAGTTCACGTCTTCCTGCGCTCCGCCGGCACAGGCAGTAATGTGGTGATATCCAGTTGCGGCATAATTCATGGCCTACTCCTACCTGGGCGATGATGGGCGACGATCGCCAAGGTTTTCGCTGCGGCCGACGGGAGAGCCCGTTTTGTCGCCCCACACTTCGTTGGCAACTTCTACGACCAGTCGCAGCTTCGCAAACTGCTCGTCTTCACTCAGCCGATTTCCTTCGGTCGAACTTGCGAAACCGCATTGTGGGCTGAGCGCGAGTTGGTCTAGGTCGATGTACTTGGCCGCTTCGTCGATGCGACGCTTCAGCATGTCCTTCGATTCGAGTTGCGGCAATTTGCTCGACACCAACCCGAGCACCACTGTCTTATTTTTTGGCACGAAGCGCAACGGCTCGAAATTACCGGCGCGCGCAGTTTCATATTCAAGAAAATAAGAATCGACGTTTATCTTGTTGAAAAGAACATCGGCAATCGGATCGTAGCTTCCCTCGCCGAACCAACCGCTCTGATTGTTTCCCCGGCACAGATGCATCGCCAAGTGAAGGGAAGGCGGACGATTCGCAAATGCGCGATTAATCATTTCGGGATAAAGCTCGTTGAGGGCGTGTTGGGGATCATCACCGCGAGCCTTCATCATGTCCTGAAACTTTTCTCCGCAAAGCGTTGCCATGGGCGGGTCGTCCACTTGCAAATATCTGCAGCCCGCTTCGTAGAGCGACTTCATCTCCTTCTGGTACGCGTCGGTGATGTCTGTCCAGAAGAGATCCATATCCGGATAGGCAGTCTTCTGAATTGCAGCGCTTCCGCACGTGAAGTGCAGGATGATCGGCGAGGGGAGGGNNACTTGAAATGATCCGCGTATATAGGTTTGTGCCACCGAATCCGCGAAACGACCTGAGTCCATGGAACGGGAATCTTGCGGCCCTCGTGATCGACGAAATAGGCAACCGTGGCTTCCTGGCGAACTTCCACGCCGCCGAGTCCCCGCACAAAAAAATCGGTGTAAAAATCTTCGCGGCGAAACTCTCCGTCCGTTATCGATTGGAGCCCGATCTCTTCCTGCTGGGCCACGACTCTTCGGATAGCTGCATTTTCGGCAATCCGTAAGTCATCGGCCGAGATTCGTCCCGCGGCATGATGTTGACGGAGCTTCTTGAGTTCCGAAGGGCGCAGTAGGCTACCGACATGGTCGGCGCGAAACGGCGGATTATGCGGAGCGATCGATGTCATCGGGNNGGCAGGTATCACGGCAAAGCGTTCTCCCTCGGGCCTCCGTCAAAACAGAAATTTGGCCGCGAACTGGAACTGCCGCGGGTTAAGTATCGTTCTCGGCAAGCCGAAGGTCGGATTTGGATTGTTTGGAATAAACAGCGAATCACCTGCGACGGGGGTCGCAGCGAGATTCCCTCCGGGTATTGCAATCTCTCCCGGCTGACCCGCGGGACACGCCATGCTCGCTGACCCCGCCTGGATCGCCCGGCTAACCGCATCCCGATAGTGGCGAGGAATTGCATTACCGCAGAAGACGGGCGAACCATAAACCGGTGTAATCTCATCCACATTGGAACGGTTCAGCAAATTAAAGGCGTCGACACTGACGTCGAGCTTCATGCGCTCCGTAAGTTGGAAATACCGCCCAAAGTGGAGATCCCACGCATACAGCGGATCGCCGATGTACGTGTTCCGCGAGATCATCGTCGAGCAATTGCTGACTGAAGGGCAGTTGCCTTTCACCAACGGCCCACCCACGCGATCCGTTGCGGCGCCCGCCACGTCGTTAAAAGTATTGTTGCCGTAGAACATCGTGAAGGGCCGCCCGGATTGCAACGTGATGATGCTGCTGAGCGTGAAGTGCCGCGTCCACCACATATCTTCAGGTCCCGTCGCCGTGAAGTTGGTCACCAGGCGGTGACGAGCATCTTGGTTGGAGTTCGCTCGCTCGGCAGAGAAGTCGAACTGGTTCACCGGCAGGTTGATAAACGTGGTGAAGTTGCCATTGTCGATCGTGTGTGAATACGTGTAGTTGGCAGTCAGGTTGAAGTTCTTGATGCGCTCGATAACCGTNNACTCGAGTCCGCCGCTCAGCGTCTGCAAGCCCGAATTGAAGATACCGCCAAAGAAAGGCGCCAAGCCCGCCAGCGCTCCCGTCCCAGGCGTCGGTACGCCGGTGCAAGGCGAAAACGAGCCATCCGGGTTGACCAGCCCTGGCACTGCAGCCGCATCGGTTGGCCCCGGCTTAGTCGTACCCACCGGGCAGGGGATATTGATGTTATTTCCGCGAACCAGCTTGTGCGCACCCACGAATAGATACGCGAGGTTCACGGCAAGTCCCCCCCCGAACTGGCGATCGACTTCAAGGCTGGCCTGCTCGGCGTAGGGAGTCCGGGAGTTATGGTCCATCCCGCCTTCACCGACACCGCAAGCACCATCTGAAAAGCACGTTCCGGCCAACGCAACGGTGCCCGTGGGTAAACCGGAGCCCGTGAACGCGTCGTAGCCGCCACTGCTAATAACGCCGGCGGCCTTACCAGCGGCATCTTGAGATGCGGGGAATCCGAAAATCTGGTACCCCTGGACGGACTGACCCAGATTGGACTGAATATTCGGAAATTCCTGGGGCAGCACACCTGGGCTGGCACAGATGGTTTGAACCAACGCACTCGCTTTAGCCAAATGGTTGCCGCACTGGTAGCCGGCCACAACCTTTTGCGTATTTGGCACGAAAAAGAAAGTCAGGTTCTGCCGATCAAAAAATATTCCGAACCCGGCACGAACCACAGTCTTGCTGTCCGGGGAATATGCGAGACCCACACGCGGCTGCCACTCGTTGTAGTCCGGCCTCACGTACGATGCCAGGCCGGATTCGACATCCCAGCGCACGCCGTAGTTCAGTGTCAGCTTGGGCGTGAGTCGCCATTGATCCTGCACGAATGCGCCCCAGTACCCGTGATCGATCTGCCGGCTATACAGGTTGAAAAACTTCTGTGGATAGGCGTTCGCCCAGGTTGTCGTGCTTAGGGTGTTGGTGATCGACGTCACGGTTGGGGTGCAAAACGGCTGGCAAGCACCAGCAGTGACCGGAAGAGGGACGCCCGCGTAGTCGAACACCACGCCATTGTCACCGGGAACCGGACAAGTTGCCTCTGCCGCCGTGACATCGGCCGGTACTCCCACATGCGAGCCAACCGATCCGTTGTAGAAATCCGCGAAAACGGCGAGGCATGCCGCTGCATTGCCGCCGCCGGTTGGCACGAGCAACCGCGTCGGTGTGAATCCCGGGAAGTTTTCCAGGCTCCAGAGGTAGTTGCCGTCGAAGCCGAATTTTGCGATGTGGTTGCCCTTGACCCACGAAACGAAGTCGCCGAGTTCGACGCGGGACTCATACAGCCTGTCGTTGGTTCCGAAATTGTGCCCAACTTCCAGGTCATTCAGGATGCTGAAGTCAGGCTGCCCGGTCATACCCGGGAAGTTGTAATGCCGCCGCGCGTACTGGACGAGCAACGTGTTGACCAAGGCCGGCGTTACGATGGTATCCAGCGTACCAACGAGAGATTGGTCGCCGATAAATAGATCGCGGCCGCCGCTCGGCACGCCGATGCCGCCGCCGTCGAGCGTCTGACCGACCAGCTCGCCAGAATCGCGCGCATCTTCCACGTTGTAACGGACCGACAGACGATTGCTCGGGTTGAACTGGTGATCGACCCGCGCGAAACCGTAGTCGTTATTCGCCGTCTTCAGGAAATTGCGCAGGAACCCAAAGGCTGTCGCAGCAGAGATCGTCTCACCCGGTGCGCCTCCGCACGCCGCCAACCCCGCCAGAGTGCAGCCTTCCGGAGCAAGCCCCATCAGCGCTTTGGCGTCGTCAATGACCTGCAAATTATTGACGAGGTCCGGCGGAAACAGAGGCGACTCCGCCCGGCGCTTTCCTTCGTAGTTGACGAAGAAAAATGTCTTGTCCTTCCGGATCGGGCCGCCCAACGTGCCCCCAAACTGATTCTGTTGCAGCGTGTCCGGCAGCGCCACGGACTGCAGACCCGGCTCGGGCTTCTGCAGAAGATTAGCCGAGTCGAGCGCGTTGTTCTGGAAGTATTCGTACGCCGAACCGTGGAAATCGTTGGTCCCGCCCTTCGTCACGATGTTAACGATGCCGCCGATGGCCCTGCCGTACTCCGCGCCGAAGCTATTGTTCACCACGCGGAATTCCTGCACCGATTCCTGCGGCGGCGTCGACCTCTGAATGCCGCTAGCCGCATTGACGAAGTCCGCACCATCGACCGTAATCTCATTGCTGAACGAGCGCATCCCGCCGAACGAAATCTGCGTNNGTTCGGCTGGTCGCCACGCCCGGCGTCAACAGCGCAAAATCCGTGAACAGCCGGCCGCTGGTCGGCAAATCCTGAATTTGCTGTTCCCCAACCACCTGGCTGATTTCGGTCTTGGTAGGCTCGATCACGGGCGCTTCCGTCGTCACCACAACTTTTTCGCCCCGAGACGCAACTTGCAGAGCCACGTTGATCGTAGCCACCTGGCCAACGGTCAATACAATTCCGGTCTGCGTATAGTTTGCGAAGCCCATGTACGACGTCTTCAGTTCGTAGTTACCCGGGGGCAAATTGGCGACGACGTATAAGCCTCTGTCATTCGAGTTGACCCTATAGCTGGTGTTGGTGTCCGTGTTCCGCACGGTAATCGAAGCGCTGGCTACCGTGCCGCCGCTAGCGTCCGTGACCGTACCGCTCAGCTGCGCATTTGCGGTGCCACCTTGTCCAAACGCACGATCGACATGAGCCAACAACAGAGCGATTGAAAAGGCAATCGCCAGAACGAAAAGTCTTCTCATTTCCCCACCTCTCGGACATCTTGGCCGGTGCCTGTAGCGCGCTACTTACTACGGTCCGTCCGTTGATGTCAATATTAACTTGCATGCAATAGGAGCGTAATGTTGACAATATCCTTGTTCATCGCGCTTACTGCATTCCTCTAGAAAAACTGTGCATACAATTTGTTGACGACCGCTTGAGGAACTTATTATATGGTTACCTCCGTGCGAGCGGAGACCTAGCGAAAAAGTCCGGACCGTCGGTCCATCCATTGCGGGCCGAAGGACAAAGTCCANNCAGGCCCATAGCAAAACGGACAGGACCTCCCGCTGCGTCGTGTGTGGACCACAAGAGTTACGATTCCAAAAGTACCGAGAGGAGTCCCATGACGTACTTCGGGCGATTTAGGATTGTAGCCTGCCTATCATTGTCTCTTCTGGCTGCGACCATGCTGAGTCGAGCCCTGCCTGCACAAGAGGATCCCTCGGGAGAATGGTCGCCCAGGTTCGATGAGGATCAGCGAGAACGCTTGGCTGGGGCGGAAATTGGCGATTACCTCGGACTTCCGATCAACGACGCTGCGAGGCTGAGAGCCGACAGTTGGGATGCCACGCTTGTCGAGCTGCCGGAAAATCAGTGCAGAGCTCACGGATCCGATTACGGATGGAGGGGCCCGTCAAATTTGAGCATCTGGAAGGAAGTGGACAAAGCCACTCAGGCGGTGATCGCGTATCACACGCACCTCTCGGCTTACGGAGCCGAGCAGACGATTTGGATGGACGGGCGCCCACGTCCCCCGGACTACGCACGGCATACCTGGGCAGGTTTTTCGACGGGGCGCTGGGACGGAGACACGCTCGTCATCACGACCACTCACTTGAAGGAAAATTGGCTTGGGCTAAACGGCGTTCCGCGAAGCGACGTCGCGACAGCTAGCGTTCACCTGATGCGACACGGCAACATTTTGACGGTCGCGGCGATTACCTACGACCCCGTGTATCTCACCGAGCCTCTTATTCGTACCATCGACTTTGTCTATAATCCGCAACAGCAAATGGCTCCTTGGCCTTGTGAATCCGTTGACGAAGTGGATCGCCCCGCGGGTGTCGTCCCTCATCACCTGCCCGGCACGAACCCGTTTCTCGAGGAATTTGGAATTCGATATGGAATTCCTTTTGAAGCGACCAGAGGCGGCGCGGAGACGATGTATCCAGAGTACAGACTCAAGCTGAAGAACATGAAAATAATGCCGCGTCCGCAGAAGACAATAGCACCGCTCCTTCCACCCCGATGATCCGGTGTTCCCGCGTCTCGAAGAATCCGCTGAGGCGCTCCCACGCACGCTAGCCCCTACAACAACCAGTGCCGCGACGTCCGATCTCTTACGAACAGCAATTGCACTCCATCGAAGGGCAAGAGCCGTATATGCATTCACCTGCATACATAACAGTTAAAGAAGCGCCAGAATAGCCTGAAAATCATACTGCTGTGTCCTTCATCACCGGCGTGCCCGACACGAAGATCGTGGCAGCGGAGTCGCTCCACGACATTGCCGTCGACCCCGACTTCTCGAAGAATCGGCTAATTTATTTCACATACTTTGCGCCGCCGCCGGGCGAAGATCCGGGCGTCTGGCCGATCGATGTATTTTACGGCGATGTTTGGAAGGCCTCCGTATCCGAACGCCGGACCATGAGGGTCGGCGAAGAGCGGCTGGGGCGCGGGCGTTTGAGCGAAGATGAAAAACACCTCGAGGACGTCCGAGTTCTGCTCGACGGCGTCAATCGGCGGATTGTCTTCGCTCCTGATGGGACGATGTTCGTCACCGGCGCAGATCGCTTCAGGTTTTACGAGCCAGGCTATGACGGTGCAGACCATGAAATTACTGACCCTGATATTCTCCGCAATTTCACCGGGCGCGTGGTGCGCATCAATCGCGACGGCTCGATCCCCAAGGACAACCCTTTTCTCAATCAGCCCACGATGCTTCCTGAAACCTATTCCTACGGGCACCGCGATCCAGAAGGCGCAGCGATTAACCCCGCGACCGGGCAACTTTGGGTGATCGAGCACGGCCCTCTAGGCGGCGACGAGATCAATGTAATCAAGCCAGGCGGCAATTACGGCTGGCCCAACGTCAGCTACGGTCGACGGTACAATGGCGACCCGATCGCTGGCACAGGCGCAACCACGAAAGAAGGCACCGAACAGCCGATCTACTATTGGTACCCGGATATCGCGCCATGTGGAGTGATGTTCTACACCGGCGACCTGTTCCCGGAATGGAAGGGGAATCTCTTCGTCGCGGGCATGTACGCCAAGAGCTTGATCCGTCTCGTGCTCGACGGCAACCGCGTAGTCGCGGAGGAAAGACTGCTGCTCGATCTGGGACAGCGAATCCGAGATGTCCGTCAAGGGCCTGACGGCGCAGTCTACCTGCTGACCGACGACGGAAGGCTTTTGCGACTCACTCCGAAAAAACAATAAGGCTCGCGCGAGTTTCTCCTTTTGTACGCCTGGAGGAGAACGCGAGCGATGGCCTGCAAGTGTGAGGCCCGAATTCCGACGACAAACCCTTCCGCATCTTACGCGGATATTTTGCGCGCCGTGATAATGCTGTGCTCGAGTGCGTTCTTGCGATACTTCGTCGCCGAGAAGCCCGCTTCCTTGAGAAAAATCTCGATCTCGGAAATCGAATAATACCTGCCTTCGGTGACCGCCATCAGAAACACCGAATGGGCGGCCACAGGAAGCGGTCCTGTCTTTTGACGATTCAGGTGCGCGTCGTGAATCAGAATCATTCCGCCTGTCGACAGAGCTGTGTAGGACTTCCGCAGCAGACTCCGTATTGCGGGTACGTCCCAATCGTGCAGTACATTCGAGAAAAGGTGTACATCGAATCCCTCGGGAAAGGGCGTCAGGAACATGTCGCCCGGGAACACCGCCACACGTTTCGCGCAGCCGCGCCTGACAATGCATCTGCGGGCTACGCTATCGACGGGAGCTCTTTCGAAAACGGTTGCACTCAGGTGCCGATATGCCGCGACCAGGCAGCAAGCATAGATGCCGGACGCACCCGCGATGTCGAGGACCCTCCGAAAGGAACCAAAATCAACATTTCGCGCGAGTCTTGGCCCCAAGTAGAGACCACGGGCATCCATCATCTGAGTGAACTGTTGGGCAAAAGCATCGTCTTTCATCGCCTCCGCCCAACGCCGGTAGTCTCNNCAGGCCTCCCGCTCCGCAGAACTCCAAGAAGTTCGCGGCATACGGGACGATCCGCAAATGGCGCGTAGTATGGCCCGACGAACCACCGTGAATCACGAGTGAGGAATTCCCGTGCAATCGCCTTCAGCCCGAAAACGTTCTTCTTCCTTTCGATAAGTCCCATGGCACAGAAAAGAGTGAGCATCACATCCGCAGGACGCTCTGCCAATTTCAGCGATTTGCAGACCGTGGGCAAGTCGGCCGGTGATTTTCCAAGCCAGGTGAAGAAATCGAGACCTGTCAGCGCCGCACCCAAGAGCTCGGGAGCATAGATCCCATCCCGGTAGCGATAGAGAAGGGTGGGCTCGTGCTCCGGCCAATGAGTAAGATTGGCCATAGCTCTGGCGCTGGCCTGTGCACTCGAAGGTTCATGCTTTCTAAGCGAACTGCCGCTCGCTCTCCGTCTTTTTGCCGCTCTGTCGCGCATCAGTTCGCCCCGGGCAAGGCGTACACGAACACCGTATCTCCGGCAACAATCGCCACATACTGCTTGCCGCTCTTTCCCTGATAGGACATCGGATTGGCGTTGGCATTCTTGCCGATTTTTGTAACCCAGAGTTCCCTACCCGTCTTCGAATCGACGGCTCGGAAACGGTTGTCCGGCGTGGCGCCGATAAATACCAACCCGCCGGCGGTTGCGATGGGGCCTGCGCTGCCGCCACCCCCAGTATTCTGCTTGCTCTTNNTAATGCCAATCACCGACTGCCAAGCGATGTCGCCTGTGTCTGCATTGATAGCGTAGAGCCGCCCCCAAGGCGGTTTCTGGCAGGGCCAGTTTCCGATTACGTGGCCGTCTGCATCTTTTACTGGCGCACTGAAGCTGAAGTACGGACCGGGACCAGCCAGGCCTCCTCGGTCATACAGTTGCGTCGAACCTTCATCGCCACGACCATAGGCCAAGCCAGCCTTTTTTTTCTCGATCCAGCCGATGAGCGACATATCGTGTGTTTGTACGAAAACATAATGCATCGCTGGGTCAGTTGCCGTCCCGCCCCAGTTGACGCCACCGGTTCCGCCAGCAAATTGAATCGTCGTCTTGGGTGCCGTGCCATCTTCGTGGTAGCGCCACGCAGTAAAAGGGCCCGCGTTGTAGAACGTTCCACCATTCTTGGCGAGCAGATCCTGGCACGCCTTGGCATGCTCCGGAGTCGTATCCGAGGCGGTGACTATGTCGTCTGGTTGATAGCTCATCCGTGCGAGCGGAGGGGGCTTCAGGGGGAAGGGTTGGGTCGGCGAGTACCATTCGCCGGGGACATCACCCTTCGGAACGGGGCGCTCCTCGACGCCAAACACAGGTGCTCCGCTGTCGCGGTTGAGAATGAACATGAGGCCCGTCTTGCCGATTGCCACCAATGCAGGAATCGTCTTTCCGTTCCGTTTGATATCGACGAACCCGGGACCCGGCGGAAGATCCTGGTCCCACAGGTCGTGATGGACCGTTTGGAAATACCACTTAAGTTTCCCCGTGTCGGCATCAACAGCAACGATCGAATTACCGAAGAGATCGTCTCCAGGGCGATCTCCGCCGTAGTAATTCGGTGATGGACTCCCGACCGGCATGAAGACGGTATTGGTCTTCGCGTCGACGGTCATATACCAGCCCCAGACGTTTGTTCCGGAGCGACCTTTCCAACCATCGTTTAGCCATGTTTCGTGGCCTACCTCTCGCGGCTGAGGAACGGTATGAAATGTCCAAACGAGAGTCCCGGTAAGAGCGTCGAACTCGTGCGTATCGCCCGGAGGGCCAACAGGTAGTTCGCCCACGCTCGCACCTACGATCACGAGGTTCTTATAGATCGTGGGAACACCGTTATATCCAACAACCATGTCCACTGCGCCATCCTTGCCAAAGCTGGGAACGATTTCCCCGCTTCGTGCGTCGAGGGCGATCAGTTTGCGACTGAAGGTAGTAAAAATAATTCGTGGCCGAGTCGTTTTGTTCCCCGGCCAGTAGGCAACCCCTCGCGTCGGCGCTTGCGTGACGTCGTAAGGCCAGATTTCTTTGCCTGTGTCGGCGTCGAGCGCCAACACTTTGTTGAGTCCGGGAAGATACATCACGCCGCCCACCGCAATCGGTGTGACTTCAAGGGGTCCACGATCGGACAACTGGTAAGACCAGGCCTGTGCTAGCTTCGCCACATTCCCGGTATTTATTTGCTTAAGTGGGGAATAACCCATGCCGTCCAGAGAGCGCCGGTACATCGGCCAATCCGCTGCGCCCTGTGCCTTGGTGGTCGGCGAAAATAGTGCCAGCCCGATGACCATGCAGGCCACGCTTGTACTCCAGTCGCGTATCATAGGTCGGAGTTCCCTTTCAGAAACATCTCGCGGCAACTCCACCTGTAAGCGCAGCTCGGTTAAGCAGACCGTCTCGAGCCTCAAGAGGAAGGTCGACACCGTTCAGGCAAAGGCACTCGTCTCGGATTTCTTTAGCGCCCGGCGTTAATCCCGGTTGCAAGAAAACGTTCTTACATCCATTTATCAATGGAGACGCTTTTTGAGTAGCTCATGTTCGCGACCTGGTAGTAGGGGTTCGTCTGACCGCCAACTACGACAACATTAAGCAATGCCGTGCTGGGCCACCGCGGAATAAGATCATCGTCCTTCAAGGTCGCAGCTTGGGGCCCTCGTAAGCCGGCTCCTCCCGTGAACAACATCGTTTTCGCGTCTCTAACCGTCAGAGTCGCGTTTTTCTGCAGCCAGTCGCACAGTTTTTCCTTTGTCTCGTAGCCCAACTCCACCAGATCCTTGGCTACGAGCGGATCTAAAACCGCGAGAGCACCGAAGATCGAGGTGAGAGGAGTGAAGTTGTACAGCAGTCCTTGATCAAACTGGGGCACCGGTTTTATCGCGCTGCCCTTTCCTCCCTGACCTTGGGAAATTCCGTAGCCGAAAAACACGCTGACGACATTCTCCTCTGGCTTAAAACCCTTCTGCACATGAAAGGGAGTCCACGGGCTGTCTTTCTCGTTCTCGACGATGATTAGATTATTGAACTCCACAACGTTGCCCTGCGTGCCCATGTAGGTTTCCCCAGGCAATCCGCAGTTGCCCAGGTTCTTCGAAAGCAGAGTCCACGCCCGTCCAACCGAGGCGTTTACCTGACTGAAAGGACCCATGGCCCCGATTCCGTAGTTCATGTTGAGTTTGTCGCGAATCGGACCGTTGATAATGGCCGCCGTGGCGAAGGAATTCGTAGAGCTGGAAAGCGAAGGAAGTTCACTGGCGGCAATCGCCAGTATGACTGGGAGGTATTCCGGTTCGGCTCCTGCCATCGCCGCGTTGACGGCCACTTGTTTTACAGTGAACTGCCAAGCCGGGAAGGCTCCGCGGGCTGGAGTCAGTTGGCCAACCACTTCGTCCGCGTGATGGCTTGTGCCTTTGAGCATCGCGTCGACTTTCTCCTGAGTAGGAAGGATGATTGGCATGAAGTCCGTCATCCCATTGTCCATGTAATATCTTTGAAGATTGTCGGCTGTATCGACATATGTGGGCGGACCGACGCTAGGAGTGGTGGTGCCGGTCTCCTTTTCATCATCGGTCAACGGCTTTGTCAGCGCGTCGACCACTTCCTTCATCAGAGGAATTCCCCTGACGGGATCGTTGCCTTCGAGATATGCATACATTTCCGCTTCCGACTTTCCCCAGATCGGATGCGGCGTGAAGCAGATGCGCTCAAGAGGCATCCCCTTCTTGGCAGCGTTCGTGAGGGCGAGGTCTTTAAAGGCGATCGTAACCATGGGAGCAGTTGGGATACCCATCTTTTCAATTGTTATGCAGTGACCGACGGTCGCTGGGGTGCACGTGCTTCAATGCCCAATCGCCATGATGACGGCGTTCCCTTTATCCTTAATTTCGGCCCAGAGTTTTGGATCGTCGTCAGCGAATCCTCCCACCTTTAATCTGAAAACAGTCGTCACGTTCGGCATGTTTTTCTTGAACCAAATTGAGATCTGGTTCAAGAAAGTGTCGGCTCCAGGGAATCCGTCAGAAACGAGGTAGATCGTCTTGCCTTCGATGGTGTTCAGTCGAGGCGCCAGGGGCACGAGGGTGATAGCGGGAGGACTGCCTCTAGGATTGAGGGTCTCAATTTTCGCAGGGCTGGTGGCTATTTCTTTCTTCTTCCGTTGGTCAGACCCGGCTGCGGAACTAATTAAGGCTGTAGGAGCGACTCCGAGGAGCGATAACAATGTTCGCCGATTTATCTTCATGAGGCCACCTCTCTCCGTGTTCTGTACCGTCTACCCTCGGTTGCAAAATTGCGAGAGCTCACATCCATTTGTCGACCGATATGCTCCCGCGAAAACTCAGATTGCCAGCTTGAAAAAAAGCGTTCGTCTCTCCGCCGGCCACCACTACGTTGATGTAGTCGGGTTTGGGCCAGCGGGGAATCATGGTCTCATCCGGCAATTTGTACCAAGTTGCCCACGGCTCCTCGCCTCTCAACGCGCGTGGATAGTCGAACGAGTACGTGTGTGTGGTGTTCTTGTAGTCTTTGACCGTGTGAGTCGTGTTCTGATATAGCCAGTCAATAAGTTTTTCCTTTGTGTCGTAGCCTTGCTCGACCAGACGTTTTGCCACAAGGGGATCGCAAACAACCAGGGCTCCAAAGAAGCTAATGAATGTTCCGAAGATGGAAGTGAATTGTTCTTCGAATTTCGGATTCTCCAGCACTCCGGCGTTCCTCGCGCCCTCGCCGGAATGAATGCCTAGTCCCTCGAAAAGGCTCACCACATTTTCCTCGGGCTTGTGACCCTTTTGTACGTGGAACGGATTCCACGGATTCGCCTGCTCGTGCTCCGCGACAATCAGATTGTTGTAGTTGAGATTGTTTCCCTGGGAGCCATTGTAGGTATCGCCTGGGATGCCACCGTTCCCGAGATTTTTGGACATCAGTGTCCATGCTCGCCCAATCGTCGCATTCGATTGCGCAAACGGGCCCATTGCGCCGATTCCATAGTTCATGTCTAGCTTGTCGCGAATTGGCCCGTTGATGACTGCAGCTGCGGCAAAGGAATTGGTCGAACTCGAGAGGGAGGCCATGCCCGACGATGCGATTGCGAGAATCACTGGAAAGTATTCAGGCCTGGCGCCCGCCATAACCGCGTTAACGGCAACGTTCCTAACCGTGTATTTCCAAGGCGCAAAGGCACCTGCCGCCATTTTTCCAACTGCTTCGTCAGGATTATGGCTGGTGCCTTTCAGCATCTCCTCGACCGAATCCTCCGTCGGCAAAATGATCGGCAGATAATCCGTCATTCCGTTATCCAAGTAATACTGTTGAAGATTCCGCGCGCTATCCCTGAATGTCGGGGGACCACTCGATACGCTAACTTCGCCCGTTTTTCTTTCGTCCTCTGTCAGGGGTCGGGTCAGCGCGTCCACGATCTCCCTCATCATCGGCTTTCCACTGATGGGATCTGGACCTTCCACGTATGCCCAAAGCTCTTCGGGTGTTTTCCCCCAGACCGGATGAGGTGTAAACGTGGTTCGCACGAGAGGCATCCCCCGTCTCGCCGCGTTCAAGACCGCCAGATCATGAAATGCCCGCGTCACCACCGGAGTCGTCGGGATTCCCATTTTTTCTACCGTGATACAGTGTTNNCGATGGCCATGATGGCCGCGTTTCCTTTCGCCTTAATCTCCGCCCATAGATTCGGATCGTCCTCCGCATATGGACCGGCTTTTTTCCGAAAGACGATGTCAACGTCAGGCATGTTCTTGCTAAACCAGATCTGCATCTGCTTCAGAAACGCGGCACCACCCATGAAGCCGGTATCGACGAGGTACACCGTCTTCCCGTTGAGAATGTCAAGACGAGGCGCCAGCGGAAGCAGCTTGATCGAGGGGGGCGTACCACGCGGATTGAGCGTCTCGATTTTCCCGTCGGGACCATTGGCCGATGCGCCGTCCCGCGACGATTTTCCGAAAACCAAAGAGGGTGCAAAAACAGCCGGCGACAACCCCATCAGTGATAAAAGCTTTCGCCTATTCATTTAACGTTTCTCCCGAGTGGACGCGGATCGGTTCTAATCCTAGTTCCATCCTGACTGAGACCGGTACGGCACTGGGGCGCGATTGCAAAACGCCATGTGCGCCACGCAGCTCTAAGACTTGGCCGAATGTGCACCCACAGAACCCGCCGCAAGATAAGCGCGAACCGCCTTCGTGTCAACGATATTGTATGCCTATGTCGTTAGCACACGATGTGT
>PKUY01000111.1:0-1377 GCA_003131705.1 Acidobacteriota bacterium
GGAACGCGCGTCTTCGGGCCGGTTGCCCGCGAATTGCGCGACAAGAAGTTCACCAAGATCGTGTCGCTCGCTCCGGAAGTGTGGTAGCGATGAGAAGACTTCAGACAAGAGAAAAGCCTGCGCCGCTGGGAATTCGTCACGGCGACATGGTGAAAGTAATGGCGGGACGGTCGAAGGGAAAGACCGGCAAGGTGCTTTCCGTGAATCGCGACAAGAACCGGGTAACGGTCGAGCACGCGAACATCATGAAGAAGCACACGCGGCCGAATCCGTCGAAGAACGTTCGGGGCGGAATTATCGACAAGGAAGCTCCCATTCATATTTCGAGCGTGATGCTGATTTGTCCGGGATGCGGCAAGCACACACGCGCGGGACATACGAAGCTTCCGGACGGCACGAAGGTGCGAGTTTGCAAGCGTTGCAATACGACTTTTGAGAGTTAGTCGAGGCTAGAAAAGAATGAGCAGCCGTTTACATGAGAAGTACCGCAACGAGACCATGCCGGCGCTGTCCAAGCGCTTCGGGTACAAGAACACGATGGCCGTGCCGCGNNCGTTTCCAAAGTGACGCTCAACATCGGGCTTGGCGAAGCCAGCCAGAATCCGAAACTGCTCGACACAGCGGTGGTTGAGCTGGGGCAGATCGCCGGGCAAAAGCCGGTCATCACGCGCGCGAAGAAATCGATCGCGAACTTCAAAATTCGCAAAGGCATGCCCATCGGTTGCATGGTGACTTTACGCGGCGAGCGAATGTACGAATTCCTCGACCGGCTTTCGGCGATCGTGTTTCCCCGCGTGCGCGATTTCAGGGGCCTCCCGCCGAATTCGTTCGATGGCCGCGGAAACTACACGCTGGGCTTGAAGGATCAACTGGTGTTCCCGGAAATCGATTACACGCGCGTGGACAAAATGAAGGGTATGAACATCACGATTACGACGACGGCTCGAACCGACGAAGAAGGGCGCGAGTTGCTGAAACTGCTCGGCGTTCCATTTCGAGCGCAGCAACAGACGTAAGGAGAACCACCGAGAATGGCTCGAACAAGTCAAATCGCGAAGACGCACCAAAAACTGAAATTCAAGAACCGTCAGCGCAATCGCTGCAGGATCTGTGGCCGGGCGCGCGGCTTTCTACGGAAGTTCGAAATGTGCCGCATCTGTTTCCGCGGACACGCGCTCAAGGGAGAAATTCCCGGCGTCGTGAAAGCCAGTTGGTAAGGACGAACGAATGACAACCGATCCCATTGCTGATTTTTTGACGAGAATTCGAAACGGATCGCGGGCCAAGCACCCGCGGGTGGATATGCCGTCGTCAAAGCTGAAAATTGAAATCGCGCGCATTTTGAAGGATGAGGGCTACCTCGCCAACTACAAGGTT
>PKUY01000111.1:1412-2520 GCA_003131705.1 Acidobacteriota bacterium
GCGGCGAGTTGCTCTGCGAAGTCTGGTAAGCGAGGTCTATAGGAACTATGTCGCGAATTGGAAACAAGATCATCCCCATCCCGTCGGGCGTGAAGGTGCAGATTAAGACCGGCTCCGTCGAGGTGCAGGGACCAAAGGGCAAGATGACGGTTACCGTGCCCAGCGGAATTGAATTCGAGCAGAAGGACGGCACGCTTGTCGCGAAGCGCGCGACGGAACAGTATCGTGCGCTCCACGGTCTCGCGCGCGCTCTCGTCGCCAACGCCGTCGCCGGCGTCACCACAGGGTTCAAGAAGGATCTGGACATCGTGGGCGTCGGCTACCGCGCCGAAGTGAAGGGGAAGAACGTGGTCCTCGCGCTCGGCTATTCGCACCCGATCGAGTTTCCGATTCCCGAGGGAATTCAGATCGCCATCGAGAAGCAGACGCACATGACGGTTTCCGGGGCGGACAAGAATCAGGTCGGCCAGGTCGCGGCAAACCTCCGCGCGCTGCGTCCACCCGATCCGTACAAGCAGAAGGGCGTTCGCATCACTGGCGAGCGTCTCAAGAAGAAGGCCGGCAAGGCCGGCGCCAAGTCGGCAGCCGCCTAAAGCGGCTGGAATAGGAGAACCAGCGTGGCAGCACCCGTTCGAAAATTATCGCGCGAAGCACACCGCCGCCGGATTCACGTGCGGATGCGCAAGAGGATTGCAGGCACTCCCGACCGGCCGCGGCTTTGCGTGCACCGCACCAGCCGGCACGTCCGTGCGCAGGTCATCGACGACAACACCGGCCGCACGATCGTCTCGGCGAGTTCGCTCGACAAGGAGGTCCGCGCGGCGATCAAAACCGGCGGCAACATTGCGGCTTCGAAAATTGTCGGCAAGACGATTGCCGAGCGTGCCCGCGCAAAAGGCGTGGAACAAGTCGTGTTCGATCGCGGTGGCTATCAGTATCACGGCCGCGTGCAGGCGCTTGCCGAAGCGGCCCGTGAGGCGGGCCTGAAGTTCTGAAAACTATGTCGAAACAAGAGCTCAAAGACACGCTATCCATTCGCCGGCATGTGGAAACAAACCAGGCGAACTTGAAGGACCAAGTTGTTTCGATCAACCGCGTCACGAAGGTC
>PKUY01000219.1 GCA_003131705.1 Acidobacteriota bacterium
CCAACAGGACAACTGCGAACTCTGCTGTAGAGAGCGGGGAAGTTACGGCGGGCAATATACACGTCGAAGAGAATCAGCTTCCAATACGCCTTGGCTATAAGAAACCGCATCGGTAATGCCTCGGTCTTCAAACAATCAACTGCAACTGATCGCAGAGAAACGCCATTCGATCCGTGAGGTTCTCGATCCGATCGCTCAAAGGGAGTACGGGTGAATGCCCTCGAAATGGGCTGTAGTTGAGCAAGATGGGTTGTGCGGAGGAAGTTGCGGCCTGGAGACGAGCAGTCATCTTTCGTGCATGAAGAGGATTGCAATTCCTGTCGGCGTCACCGGAAACCATCATCACGGCGGGATAGGCCACGCCATCGTGGACGCGATGATACGGGGAGTAGCTAGCAAGGACCGCGAAGTCGTCTCGGTTTTCCGAAGTGCCAAATTCATCTCGCCAGATATGTGCGTTGTCAAATAGATGGTAGCGAAGCATGTCCAACATCGGAACCATGCAAACGACTGCGCGAAACAGGTCAGGGCGTTGAGTCATGGCCGCAGCGACAAGCAGGCCTGAGTTGGAGCCTCCGAAAATGGCCATCTTGTCTGGGGTGCTTCGCCCCTCGGTTATCAGCCATTCCGCCGCGCATAGGAAATCGTCGTAGGCCTTTTGTCGATTGCGCCGTTTGGCCGCCTTGTGCCAGCCCACTCCGAATTCAGATCCGCCGCGGATATTGGGTACGGCAAACAGGCATCCCCGTTCGACCAGGAAAGCAACAAACACGCTGAACTGTGGGGTCATGGAAATGCCATACCCTCCGTAGGACGTCATGATCGTGGGACGCGTGCCGCTTCCCATGACATCGGTACGTCCCATGAGAAACATCGGAATGCGCGTCCCGTCCTTCGATGTGTACCAAACTTGTGTGTGGCTGTAGTTCAATGGATCAAAAGGAAGGTCTTTCTTGGCCCAGAGCGTACGTCGCGTTCGGGATACCGAATACCGCCAGATACGCGTTGGTTCAGTGAAGGATTCCGTTTCAAAGAAAAGCTCGGCACTATCGGAGGAGCCTGCCAGCAAGCGAACGGTTTCGTCGCTGCGAAAGGGTATCTCGGCCGTCCTTCTTTCCGAGAAGTCGAAGACGGAAACGAAGTTTTTTGCATGTCGGACGTAGGAGACATAGATGCAGTTCCCGGCAACGAGCCACCTGTTGATTCGAATGCCGCGTTCTGGGACAACATCGATCCATTCCGGCTCGTTTCCGGCGCGGAGGGAGAGTTCCACGATGCGGAGATTGGGAGCATCGCGGTCGGTGATGGCCAAGATTCTGCCTCGGATGAGTCGCGGACCGAAGCTGTAATCCGCATCGGCCACGATTACATCCGGCGAACCGTTGGATTCAAATGTCCTGAGATGGAAGGTTGTGCGCGTCTTTTCTTGGAAGCTGTACACAAGGAAGCCAAGACGCGTTTCATCGGAAACAAGGCAGAGACGAAGTTTCTCATCATCTCCCGCAAGGAAAACCTCACGATCTTCGCTGAATGTGGTGCCCAGAATGTGATGGTAGGCGGCCCGATAGAATGGCCTTGTCGTATCCAAAGGTTCATGGACGTAATAGAAGCTCTTGCGGTCCCGGGCAAACGCGAAACCGCGCAAGTATCCATGAGGAAGAACATCTGCAAGGGTTGTGCGGCTCTCGACATCCAGAAGTGCAAAGACTCCGGTGCGTTCTCCACCCTGCTTGGTCTCGTAGAGTAGGAGTCGGCCATCGGGTGATACTCGTAAGGGTTTCACGGCGCAGTACTTTCCGGCTCCCGACCAAGTGGGATCCAACAAGAGCTGATCCTCGCCGTCTGCGCCCTCGCGCATGTAGATGCAAGGCTGCTCCTGGTCGGGAAGGCGCTTGCGAAAGAAATAGCGGTTCCGAGCGATCTCGAGCGAGTCGTAGGTTTCGACAGCCAGAAACTCATGGATGCGTTTGCGGATCGAGTCTCGTCCCGGGATGTGGTCTAGGTAAGCGCGCGCGTAGTGTGTCTGCTGTTCAAGCCATTGTCTGGTTTGAGGAGAGTCCGCGTCTTCAAGCCAACGGTATGGGTCTGTCACCAGAACGCCATGAATGATTTCAGTGACAGGCTCGCTAACGGAGAACGGAGGCGTCGGCATTAGGCTAGACATCGGCCACTCCTTGCGGGCATCTTTGCCGCCTCGCGATAGGCGCGCCGCGTCAGACTGCGGAGGTATCCAGCCATCGTGGGATTCTGAAGCGTCTCGGGGGAACGCCATTTCTTGCCAGCGACGGCGTAGGCAAAAACAGCGACAAGAGGAGAGATGGCCATCGCTTGCGCCAGAGTTTCTGGAGAGAAGAACGACTGCCACGGGTGGAGGTAAGCGGCGACAAGTGTTTCTGCCACGGCATCGGGCTCGGACAAACTGCGCCGCGAGTATTCGCGGAGGTACTCGAATGTGAAGAGAGGGTGAGTGACGCAGCCTTCGGCCCAGTCGAGAAAACAACAACGCNNCCGAGAACGCTGAGCTCAGAATCCGTCAAGATCTGTGGCGGTTGCTTTGTCTGCATTTCCATTAGCTCGCTCATGCGTGCAAGGAAGGGGTCGATCTGCTCGACGAGTTGAGGGAGTCTCAGGTCCCTGCATCCGCTTTCAAGGAACATATTGGTTTTGGTGACTGACGCGATCTGGA
>PKUY01000231.1 GCA_003131705.1 Acidobacteriota bacterium
CTGCGGCATCCACCCATCGTCGGCCGCGACGACCAATAGCAGCAAATCGATGGAGCCCACGCCCGCGACCATGTTTTTCACGAAATCTTCATGTCCGGGCACATCAACGATGCCGAGCAACAAGGATGAAGACGGGTCGGAGGAGGAGGGAAGCTCCAGGTGCGCAAATCCTAGATCGATGGTGATTCCGCGCAACTGCTCTTCCGGCAGGCGGTCTGGGTCGGTGCCTGTCAGCGCTTTGACCAGCGCGCTTTTGCCGTGATCCACGTGTCCAGCGGTGGCAAGAATGAAATGTCGGATCCCGGGCATCAGTTGATTTTCCTGTGGCGGAGTTTCAATCTAGTTTCGCGCGTCGCTCTCATCTGGCAGCTTTCATTTCGGCTGACGCTAACGGGATAGTGCGCGGATCGCGCTGATCAACTCGGCGTCCTGTCGCGGGAAAACGGTGCGCAAGTCGATCTTGAGCTTGCCCCGCAAGATGTAGCCGATCACGGGAACGCTGTGCTCCCGCAAGCGCGTGGCAATTTCCTGAGGTTTGATTGCGCTATGCGTCAGATCGACGGTTACCGAAGCGATCACCGAACGCGGCAACGTCCCGCCGCCGATTTGCGTGCGCCCCTCTCCCACGCGAGCCGTTATAGGGAGACCCTCGACTGCGGACACGATTTTCTCGGCGCGCGAGCGCAGCTCATCGTTCGATAACTGCATCATCTCGATGATCGGCACGCCTGCGTAGCGAGGCTTGTCCTCACGAGAATTATCTTCACTCGAGCCCCCGCGTAAGTAGATATCCGCAGTCGCTTCGAGGGCCGACAGAATTAGTTTGTCGCAGCGCAGCGCACGAAAAAAAGGATCGCGTTTGAGAGCGGCGATCATTTTCGCTTTGCCGGCGATGATGCCCGCTTGCGGACCGCCGAGCAGCTTGTCGCCGCTGAAGCAGACCAAATCGACGCCGCGACGAACCACTCCGGCGGGCGTAGGCTCGTGCTCCAGGCCCGGGACGGTTTGCGTCTCCATCATCGCGCCGCTGCCCAGGTCCTCGACAAACGGAATTCTTTTCTTGCGCGCCAGCGCGGCTATCTCCTCGCCGGACGGCGAGTCCACAAACCCCTCCATGAAAAAGTTGCTGCGATGAACTTTCAAAATCATGGCGGTTTCGGGCCCAATCGCGCGGGCGTAATCGCCGAGTGAAGTCTTATTGGTCGCGCCAATCTCGTGCAGTCGGGCGCCGCTCGACTCGAGAATGTCCGGAATGCGAAAACCGCCGCCAATCTGGACGAGCTCACCGCGTGAGATGATGACTCCGTTCTTGTGTGGGATTGATTTTCGAGCGTCTGCGCGAGTGCGTCGTTCATCGGACGCGCCTGTGGGCTGGCAGAAATGCCGAAGAATCAGCACCAGCGCGGCCGCGTTGTTGTTGACGACCGTGGCCGCTTCCGCTGCGCAAAGAATCGCGAGACTCTGCTCGAGGTAAGCCGCTCGGTCGCCCCGCGCGCCGTCGATCAGACCATATTCGAGATTGTTGTAGTTCGACCCGATTCGCGACAACGTCTCGATGACGGCGGGCCCGAGCGGAGAGCGGCCGAAATTCGTGTGCACCAGAATTCCCGTGCCATTAATAAGGGGCTGGATGCGCGTAGCGTGAAGTTCGCGGAGCGTGGTGCGAACGCCAGCGAGTACTGCGTCAAAGCCGGGAATTGTTTTCTGTTTGCGAAGAGCTGCTACTTCCCGGCGCACGACCTCGAGGACCATGGGGCGGGGCATTCCCGTGTCGCCGAGCGCGTGCAGAAGTTTTTCAACCGAGGGGATTGCACGGAGTTGAGACTGCTTCATGCACTGACCCGTATCCGCGGTTTTGCGGAACGCCCGATGGAAACGATGCGCCCGATCGTCGCGGCGCAGAGCGTTTTGGACGCCTTCAGCTGCTTCATCACCGCTTTCAGATTTTTCTGCGGCACGCACAGGAGCAGCCCGCCGCTGGTTTGCGCATCGGTCAGCAGAGTTTTCTGCGCGAGCGAAGCGCCGTCCCAGTCGGTAAAATCATTCGCGTAGGCAAGATTGTCGCGGCTGCCTCCGGGAATGCAGTTTGCAGCGATGAGATCGAAAACTTCGCTGCCGATGACTGGCACGCTGGCTGCCGAAATCTCCGCGCCGACGTGGCTCGACGCGCACATTGCGCCGAGATGGCTCAGCAGGCCGAAGCCTGTGACATCGACGGCAGCTTTCACAAGTCCGCGTTCCGCTACTTCCGCGCCAACTGTATTCAGATGCGTCATCACGCGGATGGCTTCACGTTCGAGGGCTGGCTTCGTCAAACCGCGTTTGATGCCCGTGGTGATAATTCCCGTGCCGAGCGGTTTCGTTAGAACAAGCACATCGCCGGGACGCGCGTGGGAGTTGGTCAGCAAGCGGCGGGGCGACACCATCCCCGTGACAGCGTAGCCAAAGATCGGCTCGGGAACTCTTATCGTGTGGCCGCCGATCAGCACGCACTTCGCTTCCTTAATTTTCTCCGCTCCGCCCAGCACGATCTGATTGACGATTTCGAGTGGAATGATGTCGGCCGGGATGCCCACAATATTCAGCGCGGTGAGCGGCCGGCCACCCATCGCGTACACGTCAGACAGCGCGTTCGTCGCGGAAATTTGCCCGTAAGTAAAGGGATCGTCCACGATCGGCGTGAAGAAATCCGTGGTTTGAACGAGAGCCCGATTCCGGTCGAGGCGATATACCCCGGCGTCATCGCCGGTGGCTGCGCCCACGAGGACATTCCGATCTTTGATCATCGGAATCTGGCGCAGCACCTCCGTCAAAGCCTGGCGGCTGAGCTTAGAGGCGCACCCCGCGCAGGAAGAGAGCGACGTCAGTTTTAGAGCTTCGTCGTGCGACATCCGCGATCACCGCCGTTTGGAAAATTCGCGACAATTATAATTTTAGAAATAATTGGTGGAGAGGGTAGGAATCGAACCTACCCCCCGACACGAAGTGTCGGGGCGACGGTTTTGAAGACCGTGACGACCACCAGGCACGCATCACTC
>PKUY01000332.1 GCA_003131705.1 Acidobacteriota bacterium
CACTGGAATGGACTTTGAAACGGCGGTGCGCGAGCGCATCCCGATTCTATCGATTCTGCTCAACAATTTCAGCATGGCGATGGAACTGCCGATCATGCCCGTGTCCACGGAAAAGTATCGCGCGACCGATATCTCCGGCGACTACGCTGCGATGGCGCGTGCTTTCGGCGGCTACGGCGAGCGCGTCACCAATCCCGCTGAAATCGTTCCTGCGATTTGCCGCGGAATCGAACAAACGAAAAAGGGCGTCCCCGCGCTGCTGGAATTCATTACCTCCAAAGAAATTGCCGTATCGAAGCAGTATCACGGAAGCCGCTAGCGCCACCCTGAGACCTGCGCTGGAAAGCGCGAGCTGAATACACTACTATCAGCGGCGCATTGGGGGCATGGGCGTCCGCACGCGAACTCCCTCTTGCGGAGGCACTGCATGAAGCGATTGATCGGTATCGGAGCGCTGCTGACCGTCTGTGCGGTCACTTTGCTTGCCTCGATTCATGTGGCACAAGCGCAGCAGCCCGCCGGGCCCATACCGGCATCGCCCGGACAAATCGTTTTCGGACACCACTGCGCATCGTGCCACGCGAATCCGAATACTTCCAACCGCGCACCCGATCTCAAAACGCTCATGCAGCTCACTTCGGAAACCGTGTATGCAGCGGTGACCACAGGCTCGATGACTGTTCCCGCGCAAGCTCTCTCCGATGAAGAGAAGCGCGCGGTCGCGGAATATTTGGGTGGGCGGCCGCTCGATCTCACCGACACCGGCAGCGCCGAGAAGATGGCCAATCGCTGTTCGAGTAATCCGCCGGTGAGGTATGCATCGAATGGCGCTGCCTGGAATGGGTGGGGCGCGAACTTGGGAAACACGCGGTTCCAGACCTCCGGTTTGACGGCAGGCCAGGTTCCACAACTGAAGCTGAAATGGGCATTTGGTTTTCCGAAGGGCGATACGGCTTACGGACAGCCGACGGTTGTGGCCGGTCGAATTTTTGTGGGCAGCGACAACGGCTACGTCTATTCACTCGATGCGTCGAGCGGGTGTGTTTACTGGTCGTTTCACGCCAAGTCTGGCGTTCGAACGTCGCCAAGTATTGGCCGGCTGAAAGGGGAAGGATCAAGAAAATACGCGGTCTATTTCGGCGATCAACGGGCGAATGCGTATGCACTCGACGCCTCGACCGGCACGCAGCTCTGGATGCGTGCACTGTCCGATCACTACACGGCGCGCATCACGGGAGCGCCCGCGTTGTATGGGGGCCGCTTGTACGTTCCCATATCGGCCACGGAAGAAGTGTTCTCCGCGTCGCCGTCTTATCCCTGCTGCACGTTTCGAGGAAGCGTGGTCGCGCTCGACGCAAACACGGGGCAGCAGCTTTGGAAAGCGTACGTGATTCCAGAAAGCCCTAAACCGATCAGGAAGAACTCCGAAGGTGTGCAATTGTGGGCGCCCGCCGGCGGCGCTGTTTGGAATTCACCAACGATTGACGCGCGGCGTCATGCGCTCTACGTGGGAACGGGAGACGCTTACACGGAGCCTGCGGCGAAAAACTCCGATGCAGTCGTCGCGCTCGATTTGACGACGGGCAAGATACTTTGGACATTTCAGGCAGTAGAAAACGATGCCTGGATGGTCGGTTGCGTGCCGGAGACGACGGAGAACTGTCCGAAACATCTCGGCGTGGACTATGATTTCGGCGCTTCGCCGATTCTTTTGAAACTCGCGGATGGCCGCGAGCTTCTGCTGGCCACACCGAAGAGTGGCACGGTCTTCGCACTTGATCCGGGCCGCAACGGCGCGGTCGTTTGGAGCACGCGCCTTTCGGATACCACGGCGCCCAACAACGGCCAGATTGCCTTTGGCGGAACGACCGATGCAAAGAAAATTTATCTGGCGCTTGAAGACGGCAACTTCGCCGCCGTGGATCTCGCTACCGGAAAGCGTGCCTGGATCACGCGCCTCGAGTCACTCGACGCTCTGGGGGCGCCAACTCCAAATGGTGAGAACAGGACCAAGGCGGGCTTGCGCTTTGGCCAATCCGCCGCCGTTACGGGAATTCCTGGAGCTGTGTTCACGGGCGGATGGGACGGAATCTTGAGATCACTTTCGACTGACGACGGCAAGGTGCTCTGGCAATTCAACACTGAGCAGGATTTCACCACCGTCAATAGAGTTGCGGCAAAGGGCGGCTCGATGGGCGGACCGGGGCCGACGATTGTGAATGGAATGCTCTACGTGGGATCCGGATATGCAAACGTGGGCGGAGGAATGCCCGGCAACGTACTGTTGGCGTTTGCTGTTGCACCGCTATCGAGAGGGGATCGCAAATGAAGCGATCTCTGCTGTGGGCATCTCANNTAGCGTGCATTTTTGTTGCGCTCGCTCCGCGTGGTTTTTCTCAAGCCGGGTCTCGGGCAACGTCCCAAGCAACGCCGCAGCCGCAATTGAAGCCGGAAGCAAACGCGTCCGGTCCATCGGCAGGCACGGAGCTAGGGAACGGGATCTTCGAGCAAAAATGCGTGTCGTGCCATGAGAATCCCGCTGCGGGTTCACGCGCGCCGAATGTTTCCGCGCTCAGATTGATGACACCGGAGAAGATTTATGCCGCGCTGGCGACCGGCGTTATGGCTCCGGTTGTGGGCAATACGCTGAGCGAAGATGAAAAACGCCGCGTATCCGAAACCGTGAGCGGGCGACTGCTCGGGAGCACCGGCACGGGCGACGCCCGGTTGATGCCGAACCATTGCGCGAGCAATCCGCCGTTAACCGATCCTGCCGCCAGCCCGGCGTGGAACGGTTGGGGCGCGGACAGGGGGAACACGCGGTTCCAAACTGCGAAGGCCGCGGGATTGTCCGCGGACCAAGTGCCGCGATTGAAACTAAAATGGGCTTTCGGATTTCCCGCTGGCCTTTCCACGTACGGACAGCCGACGATTGTGTCCGGCCGCGTTTTTATCGCCAGCGATAACGGATACGTTTACTCGCTCGACGCCAATGCAGGCTGTGTCTATTGGTCCTTCGAGGCCAAGGCCGCGATGCGCAATGCCATCAGCGTGGGGCCCGTGCAAGGGCATGGCGCTGCAAAATATGCAGCGTACTTCGGCGACCTGAAGGCCAACGTCTACGCTATCGACGCGCGCAGAGGCGCTCTTCTTTGGACGCGGCGAGTCGAGGATCAGTCCACTGCGCGGATTGCGGGCGCGCCGAAACTTTCAGACGGACGCTTGTTTGTTCCGGTGTCGTCCTTTGAGGAATTTGCGGCATCGAACCTCGACTACCCTTGCTGCACATTTCGCGGCAGCGTGGTCGCGCTCGATGCAAACACGGGAAAACAGCTCTGGAAGACCTACTCATTTGCGGAACCGTTGCGGCCTGTAAGGAAGAATTCGAAAGGAACGCAGCTTTGGGCGCCGGCGGGCGGTTCGGTGTGGAATTCGCCCACGGTGGACACCAAACTGCACGCGGTCTACTTCGGTACCGGCGACTCCGAAACCTATCCTGCGCCGAAAACTTCCGACTCGGTCATGGCCGTCGATATAGACACGGGTAAAACGCTTTGGTCCTTTCAGGGTACAGTCAACGATTCTTTCCTTGGGGGCTGCGATGATGACGCTCCTAATCGCTCCGAGAATTGCCCGCCGCATCAGGGACCGGATTGGGACTTCGGGTCGTCTCCTATGTTGCGAACTCTGCCATCGGGGCAGCGCATACTTGTGGCCGGACAGAAAAGCGGCGCCGTATTTGCTTTCGACCCGGATTCCAATGGCGCGCTGTTGTGGAAGACGAGCGTGCTTGCACCCGACGAAAAGCCACCGAGTGCTTACGGCGCGATCGTTTACGGAGGAGCCATCGACGATCGAAACGTGTATTTCCCGCTGCGCAGCGGCAGCATGATCGCGCTTAACTTGGCGACGGGCCAGCGCGCGTGGCAGACGCCGTTGAGCGCAGTAAATCCAGCTTCGGGTGTAGCCGTGATTCAATCCGCCGCCATCACTGGAATTCCGGGCGCGGTATTTGTCGGCGGGTGGGACGGAAAGCTGCAGGCGCTTTCCACATCGGACGGTCGGATCATTTGGCAATTCAATACCGCGCGGAGCTTCCAGACAGTCAACGGCGTGGCTGCAAAAGGCGGAGCGATGGGATCGGCCGGCCCGACGGTTGCGGGCGGAATAGTTTTCATGGGTTCGGGATACGCGGTCTTCAGCGGAGAGCAGGCCGGGAATGTGCTGCTGGCGTTTTCCGTGGAATAACAGAGCCAGCTGGCAACGATTGCGCCAGCCGGCTTTTCTCGAAAGTTACGATTTCGGAATGTCCGCGGCTTTCTTCGTGATGATGATGTTCTTCAGTATGGCGGGATCGTTCTTCAATTCGTCTTTCCCCGCCGGGAATTGATTCGACTTCAGAAGAAACGAAATCACATCGACAGCCTGATCGGGAGTAAGGCTCCCGGGCTTATCCTGGGGCATGGTGCTCTGAATAAGGTCGAAAAGATCTGCGACGGGGTGTCCTTCCCACACGTCCGTGAAGACATCGCCTGCGAGGGGCAGGGCCTGGCCGCTACCGCTGAGGTCTTCCATGTGGCAAGCGCTACAGCTCGTGTTGTATTGGGTTTTACCGCGCGCGGCCTGATCGTCTGTATAGACGCCATCGAGCGCGCTCTTCTGCGCCGCAGCGGCTTTCACCGAGCGCACCTCACCCACTCCGCATACGACGAATACTCCGGCGAGCAGAACAGCGACCAGAACACGCACGTGCCCGGCGGAATTTCCAGCTCCCATAGAATCCGACTTCTTGATTGCGGTCATCATATGACAAATGTCCCCTTAATCCATGCATTTTATTAGATGCAGATATTTGGCCTCGCGGACATGATAGCAAATGTTCGCCGGGATTCGAGGCGCGATCTATTACCTTTGGGCCTATTTTCTGACGGCAGTTGCGGCCCAGGCGGCCTCTCGACTAACATGCGTGACGTTCCCGATCCAGCGGCTCAAAGTGACAACGAACAGGAGAATCGGCGTGATCAAGCGCAAACTCGGCAACTCCAGCTTGGAAGTGGGGCCACTGGCTTTTGGCGGAAACGTATTTGGATGGACTGCGGACGAACCGACGTCCTTCAAGTTGCTCGACGCGTTCGTGGCGTCGGGGCTGAATCTGATCGACACTGCCGACGTCTATTCCAAGTGGATCCCCGGGCACGCGGGCGGTGAGTCGGAAACAATCATCGGAAACTGGCTGGCGAAACGCGGCAATCGCGACAAGGTTTTGATCGCCACCAAGCTTGGCGTGGAAATGGCGCCTGGGGAACAGGGCCTCTCTCGCGCTTACATTTTGCGGGCAGTGGACCGCTCTCTCTCGCGGTTGAAAACCGATTACATTGACCTCTATCAGTCCCACAGAGATGACGCGGAAACGCCGCAGGAAGAAACGCTCGATACATTTGCGGGGCTGATTCGAGCCGGNNTAGCTGACCGTCTGGCAGCGGCGCTCAAGATCAGCGCCGAAAAAGGCCTTCCGCGATATGAGAGTCTTCAGCCTTGGTACAATTTGTACGACCGCTCCGACTTCGAAGCGGAACTCGCGGGGCTGTGCCAGCGCGAGAACATCGGCGTGATCAGTTATTTTTCGCTGGCCAGCGGATTTCTCACCGGAAAGTATCGCTCGCAAAAGGATGTCGAGGGCAAAGCGCGGGGCTATCGGGTGAAAGATATGCTAAACGAACGAGGGTTTCGAATTCTGAAAGCGCTCGACACTGTTTCCGCGGAGCTCGGCGCCAAGCCCTCGCAAGTTTCAATCGCGTGGCTGATCGCGCGCGGAGTGACTGCTCCGATTACGAGCGCGACGAATCTGGATCAGTTCGACGAATTAGTACGAGCGACGACGCTGAAGCTCAGTCCAGAAGCGACGCGGCTGCTCGATGAAGCCAGCCGCCCGTAGTGGCGCGGCTCAAGCAAGTCTAGTGGCGCGCCATCAGCAGGTGAAGTTCGGGCGGCAATGGCGCGAGGTCGATGGCCACGTTAATGCAGGCCGGCTTGCGGCTCGCGAATGCGGCTTTGATTGCGGGGCCAAGATCCTTGATCTCCGTCACGCGCTGGCCGTGGCACCCGAATGCGGCGGCGACTTCGTGATATTTCGCGTCCCGAAGCTCAACACCGGTCAAACGATTGGCTCCTGAAACAATTTCCTGGAAATGTTGCGAAGCCGCCCAGCTGTGGTTGTTCATCACCACGGCGACGATGGGAAGATTGTGACGCACCATCGTGTCGAATTCGGCGATGGTGAAACCGATGGCGCCGTCACCGACCAGGCAAAGCACCGGACGATCCGGATGGGCCACCTGAGCGCCCATCGCGAGCCCCAGGCCGAAGCCAACCGATCCCAGGAAACCGTGCGTGATATAGCTCCCGGGGTGATTTTGGCGAATGACTTCGTTCATCCAGTGATACGCCTCCGCGCCATCGCCAATGATGATTGTGCTGTCCGCGATATTGTCGACGATCGCCGATACGGCCTGCAGAGGATGAATCGGCCCCGTGGTGCGGTTTAGATCGGCCTCAGCGCGCTTGCGGCGTTCCACCTTGGCATTGCGGACCGTTTGCTGCCAGCCCGCGTAGTCTGGCCACTTCTGGGCCCTAGCACGAGCGTTCAATGCGGTCAGTGTCTCGCGGGAGTCGGCGACGATCGGGAGCGCCACCTGTCTTACTTTGCCGATCTCCTTGGGGTCGATCTCGACGTGAATGATTTTCGCCGCGAGCGGAACCACCAGATCGCTCATGCCCAGCGTGAAGAGACCGAATCGCACGCCGAGCGCCAGGACGACGTCGGGCCTCTGACCCGGCGCAGACAGATCGGCCATCTTGTGAAAAGTGCCGCCATAAAGAGGGTGTTTGCTCGGCAGGAGTCCGTGCGCCTGGAAATCCGAGAATACGGGAATATCGGTGGCCTCCGCGAACGCGCGCAACTCGTCGGCTGCGCCGGATTGATACGCGCCCACTCCGACCATGATTACGGGCCGTTCAGCGCTCGCCAGCAACTGGATGGCTTTGTCGATCGACCGGGCTTGCGGCGCGGGGACTACGTCGAGAAGAATGTGTTCGGGGATCTGCACCGAATCTTCGTCAACTTGCGCGCTCAGCACATCCGCGGGCATATCCAAAAGGACGGGGCCCATGGGGCCGGATGTCGCCATGCGAATGGCCTGAGCGACGAGTCGCGGAATCTGCTGGGGAACCGTGATTCGATGCGCCCACTTCGTGATGGGCGTCACGATGGCAACCTGGTCGATCCCGGCTTGCAGCGTGTTGGTTTCCGCGTCCCCGAGCCCGCTGGACCCGCTGATATAAAGCACGGGCGTGCGATCGAGAAAAGCGTTGGCGATGGATGTGATGATGTTTGTGAAGCCCGGGCCGGCCGTTGCCATTGCGACGCCGAGGGTGCGGGTGGCGCGAGCATAGCCTTCGGCTGCGTGTCCGGCGGCCACTTCGTGGCGGGTGTCAGTAATGGCGATGTGATGATCTAAGCAGGATTGAAATATCGTTTCGAGGTGAGCGCCGTGCAACCCGAAAATCTTTTTGACGTTCGCTTTCAGCAGCGTGCGTACAACAAGCTCCCCGCCCGTAACCATGCCCATGCGCGATCACCTTTCCGTCAGCAAGTCTGTGCCATCCGCATTTTAACGCGCAGGCAAGGCCCACGCGTAGATTACGCCATCGGCTGGCGTGATCACNNGGCGGTCGTAGATCCGCCTCCGCCGTAGGTATGCCACAGCGTCTTGCCTGTGGCGGGATCAAGCGCCAGCAAGCCTCCCGAATCGTCGGCCGTAAAGAGCAGGTGTCCCGCAGTCGTCAATGAGCTGGCAAAACCTCCGCGGCTGCCGCTCATGTCCCGGGTCCAGCGGACTTTCCCGGTCTGATAATCGATCGCTTTCAGCACGGACTTCGAATGAAGTATGAAGTCGCGGCCTCCCCAGCCTTCGGCGTTCTTACCGGGCATCGTGACGTAATAAACGCCGATGCTGTCCCGGATGTTCGCGAAGAAAAGTCCGGTGGCTGGATCGAAGCTCGAGGAATTCCAGTTCGTTCCACCTGCCGCGCCGGGGCGCGCCAGAGCTCCATCGAGTTGCGGCTCGGACTCCCTCTTCGGAATCGGCTGACCGCGCTCGTCGAGGCCATCCATCCAGTTAATGTCCATATACGGCACGGCGAGCAGCGACTTGCCATTGGTTCGGTCGAGCAAAGCAAAAATTCCATTGCGGCTTATTTGCGCCAGCAGCTTGCGCGGTTTTCCCTGGAAATTGGCGTCGAACAAAATGGGAGTCTGAATTGCGTCCCAGTCGTGTGTGTCGTGCGGGGAAATCTGGTAGTACCAAGCCATCTTGCCCGTATCCGCGTTCAGGGCCACGATCGAGCAGGTGTAAAGGTTTGCCCCCTTACGCGCGTCGCCCGCTTCCACCGGATGTGGGTTGCCGGTTCCCCAATAGACGAGATTCAAGTCTGGATCGTATGTGCCCGTGAGCCAGGTCATCCCGCCGCCGCGGGTGATCACATCGGTATCGTGCGGCCATGTTTCCCAGCCGGGCTCGCCGTTCTTAGGCTCGCTATCCCAGCGCCACTGGAGTTTCCCGGTCATCGGATCGCGTGATTCCACATAGCCCGGAAGGTCCGCGATGTCTCCCGAGATGCCTAGAATCAGATGATCTCCTACGACGAGCGGTGGAGAGCTTCCGAACGCTTTCAGCGCGGGGTCGGCCATCTGAATCTGCCACAATATTTTTCCGTTGCGAGCATCCAGGCAGATCAACTGAGCGTCCGGCGAAGCGAAATAGAGTCGATCTTTATACATTGCAAATCCGCGGTGGCCGGCCCCTGCCAGGCCGCTCTGCGCGGGCCGGTTAAAATGCCAGATCTGCCGGCCAGTACGGGCATCGATCGCCCACATGTCGCTGGGCAGAGTAAAGTACAGAATCCCGTTTACCTCGAGCGGCGTCGCGTATATCGCGCTCGGCACTTTCGACTGGAAGGCCCACGCGAGCGTCATCGTGTTCACATTGTCTTTATTGATCTGATCCAGCGAGCTATAGCGCTGGCCCGAATAATCGCCGTTGTACATCGGCCACGTATCCGTCGCGGGCTTTAGCAGTTTCGCCGGATCGAGCTCTTGCGCGGACAGGCACGCTGCGCAGGTAAGAAAGAGCAGAAGCTTTTTCACTTGCAGGCCTCCGGATACGTAAGCAGGGTTCGCATCAGTAATGGCGCTCGCATTCCGTAATTCGATACGCGCCGCGAACCCGGCGCCGATATCGTCACCCAGTTCCCCCCGGGGCGACGCATCATACCACGAAGGCCCGGGAACAATGACTAGGGCGAACCATCGGTAATCGGTGTACAGAAGTCGTCTTGACATGGACTAAGATGCTGCTGGTCATGGTACCGGTGTTTACTTCGATGAGGAGTTTGCCTACCATAAGCGGTGCTTCCGGGTACTCCATTGGGAACCCGTCCGAGATCCCATACATTGAGGTAACTGCGAAACATGCCTAGTGGTCCGAGACTTATCGTTGTCGAGCCGAACGGCACGCGCCGCGACGTGGCTATTACAACGTCTCCGTTCCGCATTGGACGACAGGCTGGAAACGAATTGACGCTGCGAGACAGCCGAGTCAGCCGCCAGCAGGCGCAGATTTTGACCGGCGATGGGAAGCTCACGCTGGAGGATATGGGCAGTAGTCACGGCACTTTCGTGAATGGCGAGAAGATCATTCAACATGAGCTCAAGCCCAGTGATCGAATTGACTTCGGCGTCGCCGATTCCTATCAGGTCATCTACGTCGGCGATGGAGCGACCATCGACGAAATTGTCGAACGCATCGACGCGCCCGCGCCGACGCAAGCAGGTCCGCGCGAACTTCATCATCTGGGCGTCCTTCTCGACGTTGCTCGGACTTTAAGCTCTGGCGTTTCACTGGAGGACATCCTAACGGCCGTGGTGGACGCGGCCGTTGCAGTGACGCGCACCGAGCGCGGTGTGCTGTTGTTGGCGAATCCGTCGGGCGAACTCGAGACGGTTGTCGCAAGGAATGCTCAACGAGGAACCTTGCGCCCCGAAGAAGTGCAGGTGACGCAAGGCATCGTGAAGCGTGTGGCGGCCTCGCGACGGGAATTAATCGTCAGTGAAAACGACGAGGACACTGGCGCCACCCTGAATCCACAGGAAAGTATGATTCGCATGAATCTGCACACTGTCGTTGCGATTCCTATCGACAAGATGGCCGTCATTGAAGCTCTCGACGTTACGATCGCACGCCAGACAGAGCTATTGGGAGTTTTGTATCTTGATAGCCGCTCGCCTTCGAGCGCATTTTCTGATCTTGACCGCGAAGTTCTGCGAACGCTTGCGCGCGAGGCGGCGACCGTGGTCGAGAACGCGCGTTTGTTTGCGGCCTCGCGCGCAAAAGCGCGCCTCGACCACGAAATCGAAATCGCCAGCCAGATTCAGCAGAAGCTGCTACCGAAAGTTCTTCCCAATTTGCCGAACGTCGCTGTAGCCGGTTCCACGCTCGCATGCTATTCAGTCGGAGGCGACTGCTTCGATGTAATCGATCTGGATGGCGGGCGCCACGGATTTTTCGTCGGAGATGTTTCCGGAAAAGGAATTTCGGCAGCGCTCCTGGCGACTCTGCTCCAGGGAGTTTTTTTCACCACGGCCGCGATGGACATTCCGCTCCCAGGAGTTTTCTCGCGAGTGAATCGATATCTCTGCGAGCGCAGCGGTGACGATCGTTACGCAACCGTCTTTTACGGCGTCCTCGATCAGGCGGGCCGCTTCGACTACGTCAATGCCGGCCACGTTCCGCCTCTCATCCTGCGGCGTTCGGGGGCGGTTGACGGACTTCGCTCGGCAAATTTTCCAGTGGGGATGTTTCACGAGGCTGAATACGAAAGCGCATCCGTGAACCTCGCACCGGGCGAATTTCTGGTGATTTATACGGACGGTGTCTCAGAGGCGGCGAACGTGCGCATGGAACTATTCGAAGAAGAGGGTTTGCGGGGCATCATGGAAGGTTTCAAAGGCCAGACTGTGGAAGAGCTTGCCGAAACGATCCGCGACGCGGTAAAAGCTTTTACCTCTGGCGCTCCGCAGTCGGACGACATCACGATTCTGGTCGTACAATACCGCGGAAACACGGTATAAAACCCAAAGCGGGTCGAAAGCGTCCGGCTTCGATAGTCGCCCCTTCGCGCAACAATTATAGTTGCACGCTATCTCGCGTCTCTCCGCGGCTCGCAATAGCTGGTCTGCCGTCAGTGTTGGAACTTTCCGATCAGTTCGGCCTGTGCAAGAATGTGGTCTCTCATGGCGCGCTCGAGTTCGCTCTTGCTGGCCCCGGGGCTGAGATTCGTCTTGGATTTTAGAGCGTAAAGCTTAAAGAAATAGCGGTGCACGGAACCCCGCGGCGGGCACGGACCGTTGTAGCCAATCTTGCCGAAATCATTGCGTCCCTGACGCGACCCATCCGCTAGCTGGCGGTCCTTCGGCACGCCTTCCGGCAAGCCCCGAGTGCTCGGTGGAAGATCGTAGAGAACCCAATGGACCCACGTGCCGGCAGGCGCATCGGGGTCGTCCACGATCACAGCCAGACTTTGCGTTCCGGCGGGTGGATCGGCCCAGGAAAGCGTCGGAGAAACATCCTGACCGTCACAGGTAAACTTCTTCGGAATCAGACCGCCGTCTCGAAAAGGGGTCGTAGTGATCTCAAATCCCATCGCCGAACTCCCCCAGCCGCGGAATATATCCGCCGATTCGCGTACTTGTCCCTACTAAAAACTCGGTTCTCGTTGATCCGATTGAATTTGAACGGCCGTCGCGATCTTCATACGCTGGTCAGATGACACATAACCGCGCCGGCCTCCGGTTGGCTCCGCTTAAGCAACTGTTCCGAACAGCCACCCGACGCCCGCAGTCACCGCCATGGCCAGCGCACCCCAGAACGTGACACGTATTGCGCCCACCACCACTCCTGCGCCACCCGCGCGTGCAGCCAGCCCGCCTAGAAGCGCGAGGAAGACCAGTGAAGTTCCAGAGACAAGTGGGATCAAACTCGCTGCCGGGGCCATGGCAGTGACCAGCAATGGCATGGCTGCTCCAACCGCGAAACTGCCGGCCGACGCCAACGCAGCCTGAATCGGACGCGCACTAAGGGTCTTGGAGATGCCGAGTTCATCGCGGGCATGCGCGCCTAGCGCGTCATGGGCCATCAGTTGCTGGGCGACCTGTTTTGCGAGCGAAGGATCGAGCCCGCGAGCGACATAGATCGCCGCCAGTTCCTTGTGCTCACCCTTGTCGTCTGCTTTGAGTTCCGCGCGCTCAAGCGCGAGTGCGGCCTGTTCGGTGTCTGCCTGTGAGTGGACAGACACGTACTCCCCGGCAGCCATTGACATAGCCCCAGCCACCAGGCCCGCGACTCCTGCGACCAATACGTTGCTGTGAGTCGCATGCGCAGCTGCGACACCGAGCACCAGACTCGATGTTGAAAGGATGCCGTCGTTCGCGCCCAGTACAGCTGCGCGGAGCCAGCCGATGCGTCCAGTGCGGTGTCGTTCCTTGTGGCCTACAGGCATTCTTGAGTCCTCCTGGAACTGGGTGCCTTCGCCTGGAATGCCGGTTTAGATCCATTGTTTTCGCAGTAGCCGAACTTTGATGATCTGCGTAAGGCCCATGTAGCCGAGCAGCGTGAGCATCAGGATTGGCCAGTCCTACTTGGGAGACAGACAACTATAGCTTCCTCTCAGACTTCCCATAACGCTGCAGTCCTGGGGTCGACCGCGCTTAGTCGCGCGCAAAATCAATATATCCGCGCTGGATATCAGTCCTGATCAGCTTTACGCGCAGCTTGTCTCCAACATCTGCTCCCTGCTGTCCCTGTGCTAGTAATCCTTCTAAAGCGGGCTTCAATACACGAACAAAGGTTCCGTGTGAAGTCAGTCCCGTAACGATGGCATCGAATGTCTCACCGATTCTACTGCTCATCGCGACGGCAGCGATCCGCTTCGACATCTCTCGCTCAACCTTTCGCGCTGCATCTTCTTTCAACGTACAGTTGAGTGCGATTGCGTTGAGTTCGTCGTCTGAATAGGGAGCAGGTTGGCTCGCGAGCACGGCTTTGATCAGTCTCTGTGTGACGAGATCGGCGAAGCGCCGATTGGGAGCTGTGGAGTGAGTGTAGTCCTGTACAGCGAGACCGAAGTGCCCTTGTTCCGGGTCTCCGGGGCGTTCGAGAACATACTGACCTGGTCCCATCAGCTTGATGACCGCCAATGAAAGATCGGCAAAGTGATCGGGCTCGGCGCCCTTGCGCTTGATCAGAAACTCGTTGAGAGCTTTGGAATCGGGCTCGGCGGGAAGTTGCTCGCCTTGCTTCGCCGCGAGTTCTACAATCCGGCCCCAGCGCTCCGGCGTTTTCACCACGCGCCTGATCGACGAGACTTTGTTGGTTTCCAACATACGGGCGACGACTTCATTGGCGGCAATCATGAAGTCTTCGATGAGTTCGGTCGCGCGGTTCTTCTCCTGCTTCACAACGTCCACAACCTTGTCATTGAGCACCACTGGACGGGTCTCAATAGTCTCGATGTTCAGTGCGCCATGACGATAGCGTTCGTTCATGAGTGCTTGCGCAACCTCGTCCTGTAGCTTTAGCTGCGATTGCAGTTCCGTTGAGGCAGCCACTTTATCCGGGGCTCCACTCTTATTCTCAAGCCATGCTCCCACGGCATTGTAAGTAAGCTGTCTANNCGGCATTGTAAGTAAGCTGTGCCTTATTGCGGACGACAGCTCGGTAGATACTGCCCGAATGGACGGACCCATCATTGCCGACCACAAACTCGATCACGATGCTCAGCTTATCTTCGGTTTCCAGCAACGAGCTGGTGCCTGTCGAGAGCTGCTCCGGCAGCATGGGAAAATTCCTGACGCCCGCATAAACAGTTGTCGTTTCTTTCGCGGCATGCTCATCAATAGCAGAGTTCTTTCGGACGAAGGTATCCACGTCCGCAATTCCCACCAAGACCTTCGTTTCTCCAGCTGGCAACCGCTCAGCTACTTCGGCCTGGTCAAGATCCCGCGAGGTATCATTGTCGATCGAAGACCATAGCAGATTGCGCAGGTCGCGAATGTTCGCACTTGGCGCAACTTGCGGCGGATGCGCCTTCAATTCCCCCAGCTGCTGCTGAACTTGGGGAGAGAATTCCGGCTCAAACCCGTTCCCCAGCATTGCTTGCCTAGCCACCGCTTGAAGGTCAATTTGGCGAAAAGGAGTGTCGTTCATGGATGTGGTGACGGCGATGCCGCAGGCCGGTAGCTCACCATCTTTCTTAATCGTGTACAAGCTGTCATGTCAGACGATAGAGGGCCTGTTGTCGTTTGAGGTGCTGAACATGGCCACTTAAAGACGCGCCGATGAGGACCCGATGAATTGTGGCGAACAAAAGCCCAGGCTGACTGTCTCACGCCGAGTCGGTTAGCTATCTTCGTTAATTGCGGCGGTTGACGTCTTGGGTTCGGGGACCGGCGTTCACGGCGGGTTCGTCAGAATCGCGGGACGCACTCGCCAGAAGTTTTTGGAGCGCGGCGTGATCCACGGGCGGGGAGTAGAGATAGCCTTGGCCAAATTCGCAGCCGAACTGTTCTACGTAGGCGTGCTGGCCGGGTGTTTCGATGCCTTCGGCAATCACTTTGAGGTCGAGATGATGAGCGAGCGTGACGATGAGGCGAGCGATTTCACGGCTTTCGACATCATGCTCGATACCGCGAATGAAGGAGCGATCGATCTTCAGAACGTCGACGGGAAAGCTGCGCAGGCGGCTGAGAGAGGAATGGCCGGTACCAAAGTCGTCTATGCTGAGGCGAACACCAATGTCCTTCAGCTGAGAAAAAATGCGCGTAGTCATTTTGGGATCGCTCATGGCCATGGTTTCGGTGATTTCGAGCAGCAAGCTCCAGGGAGCCACCTTAGTTTCGTCGAGGGCCGATTTGACGTCGGCGAAGAGATTACTTTGGGCGAACTGGCGAGGCGAAACATTGATGGTGGTGGTCAGCAGCGGATCAGTGTTAAAGAGAAGATGCCATGCGTGGGCCTGCCGGCAAGCTTCCTTGAAAACCCACCGGCCGATGGGAACGATCAAGCCAGTTTCTTCGGCGACTTCGATAAAGTCCGCGGGACCGACGAATTCTGATTCGTTGTGCCACCAGCGGACGAGGGCCTCTACACCAGCGATCTGGCCGGTGGCGAGCCGAATAATCGGCTGATAGAAAACGCGGAACTCTTCGCGTTCGATGGCTTTCCGCAACTCGGTTTCCAACTTCAGGCGCCGGACGACGAGGGCGTGCATGTGAGTATCGAAGACCTCGCAGCCGGACATGCCTTGGGCTTTGGCGCGGCACATGGCGATGTCCGCATCGCGCAGCATCTCAGCGGGCTCTTGGTACGACGGGGAACTCAGCGCGATGCCAATGCTGGCGGAGGTGAAGGCATCTACGCCGTTGGCGGTAAAGGGCGCGGCCAAACTTTCCTGGACTCGCATGGCAACGCGCATGGGATCACTGGGTGTTTTGATGCTCTCGAGAAGAAGGGTGAATCGATCACCATCCATGCGCGCGAGAATCTCATCACCGATGGGCCGGCCGGAGCCGCCGGTCGGGGTAGAACGGGAGATGGTATCGTCGTGTCGGAGACGAGCCTTGAGCCGGTTGCTGATGTCGAAGATGAGTTGGTCGACGACGGCGTGGCCCATGGTTTCGCTGAAGATTTTCAATCCCTGGATGTCGACAAATAGGACGGCGAACTTGAACTCGGGGTGGCGCTTAGCATGGTCCATAGCGCGCTGAAGACGGTCCAAGAAAAGGCTGCGATTGGGCAAGCCGGTGAGCGCGTCGTGGAAGGCTTCGTGTTCCAGTTGCTCCTCCATGCGCTTGCGCTTGGTGACGTCGCGGTTGACGATGACGAGGTGTGTGACCTGGCCTCTTCGGTTTCGGATGGCACTGGCAGTAGACTCAAGAACAAGCCAGCTTCCGTCCCTGTGGCGCATGCGGTACTCGATGTGCTTGCCGACGCCGGTAAGGCTCGCTTGCTTCGCAGCTTCGATGACGCGCTCGCGGTCTTCGGGATGGACCTGCTCAAGCGATCCGGTTGCGGCCAACTCCTTGGACGAATAGCCGAGAACTTTCTCGTAGGCGGGACTGTTGTAGAGGCGTTTGCCCGTGACTTCCACGAGTGCGATCATGTCTGCGGCGTTTTCGCTGATAATGCGGAAGAGTTCGTTCTGGCGAAGACGGTGTAGTCGCTGGTAGGCGACGTACAGGTACAGCAAGAGAATCAGGCCAGCCAGTTCGGGCAAAGGTCGCTGAAGAACCCAGAACGGGAAGGAGCTAAGCGTAAGGCCTATTGTCATTTCCATTGAGCGCTCGTAACGGGTACTCGTGAGGCGGGCAGCCGGGGTAAAAGTGCAGACAGCCCGCTTTATCGACAGGAACCAGAGAGACTTTAGCTGAGGAGGTCGAAGTCATTCTGTTTTCCGCTTTTAATCCACTGACAATCTGGCCTGATGCCAGCTGTTGGGAAATCCCCTGATCGCCAGTAAGCGGCCGTGGCAGCGACGACCACCCCGCAGTCGCCCGTGTGACCGCGGCCGCCGTCTCCCTACGAGACTGACATCCCAGGTAGCTTTGAGAACTACTTAGAACTCATTGTCACATTCTGCGACAGTGGGTACAAATGTTCACTTCTGGACGGTATTGACTCCTACGGCACGTACTGGAGCATAGATCTTCTCCACATTAGGATGCACTTGAAACAGGAAAATAGTCGTGCAGCACGACACTGAGTAGGGAATGAGTTTCATCGCTGGGCGCCATGNNTTCTTTCTGTGTTTAGTAATGCGCATTGCATGGTGTGAGGGTAGCTTCTCAGGATCAGTCTGATTGACCGAAACTATTCACAAAAGAATGGGCCGAATAAGGGGTGTTTCGTCCGGCCCATGTAGCGGCCGCCTTGCTTGCTAACGCTGCTGCGTTTGTTCCGCGCTTCAGCCTCCTCCACACTAGCGCTGCGCCATTTTCCTCCTTGCTTCTTGTCTTCTTCTCTCCGCACTTCTGTGCCTGCCGTTTGTGCTACAGTTTACGCAGACGAGGGGGTTTCGGCCGCTTGCTGGTTAGGAGAAAGCAGCGGGTGTTTTGTGCATTTTTTTCGTCTCGTCATCTAACAGGCAGGGTAACCCAATAGCGATGTCCACAACTGCAATACGTC
>PKUY01000057.1 GCA_003131705.1 Acidobacteriota bacterium
GTCTTACCGGAACCGGTGGGCCCGGTGACGAGCACCATGCCGTAGGGTTCGTGAATGTAGCGGCGAAAACGTGTGACCTCTTCCTGGTCGAAACCGACCACGTCGAGCGTCAGGTTGCGGAACTTTTCGCTGAGCGTCTCTTTATCGAGCACGCGGAGCACGGCATCTTCGCCGTGAACCGAAGGCATGATGGAAACGCGGANNGCGGCACGCGCCGCTCCGCGATATCGAGTTCGCTCATCACCTTGATGCGCGAAAGAATCGTGGCGTGCCATTCCTTCGCGAGAGGCTGCATGGCGAACTGCAGAACTCCGTCAATGCGATACTTCACGACGACTTCGGAGTTGCGTGTTTCGATATGAATATCGCTCGCGCGCCGCTCAAGGGCCGTAAAAATCACGGTGTCCACCAGGCGCACGACGGGGCTCACCCCGGTATCGCCGCGGGTGAGCTTCTCCATTGAAATATTTTCGTCGCTGTCCTCTTCCTCACCGACCACCTGAAGCGTGAATCCCTCGGTGGCCTGGTCGAGAACGCGCTGTGACTGTTCGGTGCGCTTCAGAAGTTCGCCGATCTGCGAGGCCGTGGCAACCTTGATTTGCAGGCGCTTGCCGAGAAGCAGAGAAAGCTCGTCGTTCAGCGGCAACTGGCTTGGATCGGCCATCGCGACGACGAGCGTCGAGTCTTGCGCTTCCAGAGGCACGAAGTTGTAGCGGAACATCATCTCCGCCGGGATGCTGCGGAAAAGCTCCGGATCGATGCGCTGTTCGCGAAGGTCCACGAACGGGCAGCGACACCGCTCGGCGAGGCGGCGGGCCTGATCGCGTTCGGCAGTGTCGTCCACTACGCCGACGGGTACTGGATTATTGTCAGGTACAGCCATGAAATTCTATCCCCCCGCGGTTCCAAGCTGAAGAGAAAACATCGGCAAGTATAAGGCAATCAAAATGAAGCCTATCACAACCGCCATAGCGACCAAAATCACGATCGGAATCCAGGTAAGCGTGCGCTGCAGGCGCGTGCCAACCTCTTCCTCATAGAATTCAGCCACGCTCGTAAGCATGGCGGTGAGCGCTCCCGATGCCTCGCCCACTTCGATCATTTCGAGCGCCAGTTCCGGAATGAGCCGTGTTTCCGCGAGGCTCAAGTGCAGCGATTGGCCTTGCTTGACACGCTCGGCCGCGCCGTCAACCGAGGTTGAAATCAGGCGGCTCCCCATCGCAGCGGAAGATGTGTGCAAGGCCGCAACCAGCGGAGTGCCACCTGCCAGCAGAGTCGAGAGAGTGCGCGCAAATTGCGCGATTTGAGTTTTCAGCCAAATATCGCCCACGACCGGAACCTGCGGCTTCAATCGGTCAATTGCAACGGCGCCGCGAACCGAGCGGGTCCACAGGAAAATTAGAACAGCGGCTACGGCCACAATCACAATCAGCGCCAAAAAATAGGTACGCAATGGCAAGGCAACCGACAACAAAATGCGCGTGGGCGCGGGAAGCGGCACACCCAACTCGTGGTAGAGCGACGCGAATTGGGGCATCGCGTACGTGACGACATACGTCACGACCAGCACGGCCGTCGCGACAAGGACCGCGGGATAGATCAGAGTGGTTATGAGACGGCTGCGGAATCCGGTGCTGACGCGCAGGTACGAAATGTATTGCTCGAGGACTCCGGTGAGGTTTCCGCTGTGTTCGCCTGCCGTGATCACCGTGACGTACACGGGCGGAAACGAGCCCTGCGCCGCAAGGGCCTCCGAGAGTAACGCGCCATCGCGAACTCGCTGGCGCACTTCAGCGAGAACCGGGCGAAGCCGGGGAGCCGCGGCGCGTTCGGCCAGCAGGTCGAGCGCCCTCAAAATCGGCAGACCGGCTTTAATCAGCGTGTTGAACTGCTGATTGAAGATCAGGAAATCTTCCGGACGAATCTTGCGCTCGCCGCCCGCGCTGCTGAGTTGCGCAACGAAGTCGAAGTGATTGCGCACCGAGAAGACGTAAAAACCGCGCTCGGCAAGCTTCTGCCGGGCTTCGCCCTCCGATTGCGCCGTCTCGACCTGTTGGAAGATCCGGCCCGACGTATCTCCAACTTTACAAACAAATTCCGCCATGGTGACTTATCGGCACTCCGACCGATGAGCGTTCACATAATCAGCAATTCGCGATGACCAGCTCACGCAAAGCTTAGCATACCCCCTGCAGGCCGGCACTGAGGTGGCGAAAACAACTCGTTAATTGGATGTGACAACGGGAAAAAGGCTGTACGCACTGCAGAGCGCGTACGAGAACGTCACGCGCCCGACAGTAACGGCCACGAGACGCTACGGAAGCGATCCGGCAGAGTTAAGAAACAGATATGGTAAAGTCGCAATCTGATCGATATCGATGGAACCCATCTCACATTTTTTCTACTCCGATCGTCTGAAACTGCAATTCTGGGATTACGGGCAAGATGGAAAGCCGTCACTTGTGCTAGTGCATGGAGGTCTGGACCATGCTCGCAACTGGGATTGGGTGGCGCGATCGCTGTGCGAGCACTATCACGTGTACGCCCTCGATTTACGGGGTCACGGTAACAGCGCGTGGGCGCCCGGCGCGATGTATAGCGGCGCAGAGCACGTCGTCGACTTGTCGGCTCTTCTCGACGTTATCGACGACTTCCCCACCCGCCTGATCGGCCACTCGCTGGGCGGGGATGTTGTGCTTCATTACTCCGGGGTGTACCCGAACCGCATCCGCAAAGCCGTGTCGATCGAAGGCCTGGGCGCCCCATCGGAAGGCCATTTCCACAGGCCGGCGTCGGAGCAAATGCGACATTGGATCGAGTCGGTTCGCAAGCTCGAAAAGCGCAAGCAGAAAACCTATCCCAGCCTCGACGCGGCAATCGCGCGGATGAAAGAGGCGAACCCGCATCTCTCGGACGAAGTCGCGCGGTGCCTCACGCTTCACGGCACGAATTGGGACGCGGATGGGTCCCTCGTCTGGAAATTCGATAACTATGCGCGACTATTTCCTCCGTACGGCCACAAAATCGAAGACTGCGTCGAGATCTATCGGCAGATCACTTGCCCCGTTCTATTGTTCTGGGGGCTGGAGAGCTTTTTGCCTGTGCCGGATACCGACCCGAGAGAGCTCGCGATTCGCAATTCCCGGCTTGTGAAAGTGCCCAATGCCGGGCACTGGCTGCACCACGACCAGTTAGATCTCTTTCTGCGCGAAACCACGGCGTTCCTCCGAGACTGACGGAGGAAGATACCGGCCCCCGTTAATGAATCGCGTCTACCAGGCTTGACTCGTCGACCACCGCAACACCTTGCGGCGGCTGGAAGTGAAATTTCACCTCCGGAATCGGGATGTTCTCTTCCCAATTACCAAATCGAAATTCCGTCTCCACTTTGCCCGGCTCGAGGATCACCACGCGAACAAGGCGCGCCTGCGAGTCGGTCTCCAGAATCACATACGGAGGAGTAAGCTTGGTGTTGTTTGGGGTGCCCCGCGGTATGCAGCGTAGAAGCGTGTTTCCCGGCATCGAAGGTTTGTCGTCAGGATTGCCATCCGCGCCGGAGCCGGGAGCAACCGCTTCGATACTGCGGCAGAGCTCCGATAAATCGGCCTTTCCGGCGAGCAGTGCGAGCGGCGTGCGCCAGTCCGAGCTTTCCTTCATTTTGGCGCGGCTCGCGGTGTGATCGGCAGGAATGTAAAACCAGGCGTTGGTGCCGTCCACGATGAAGAGTTTCTGCTCGGGAGATTCATACTCCCAGCGCATGCGGCCGGGGCGCGAGAAGTACACGGTTCCCGATTCCGCAGACACTCCACCGCTGCCGTCGCTATAGCGCTCGAAAAAAGATGCACGCAGAGTGCTGGCATGACGATATCTGGCTTCCAGTGCGTGTACAACTATCTCAGACCGCCGGCTCGGCGCTAGCGATAAGGAAATAAGAATCAGAAATGAGATGACGGGATTCACGGGATCATGACGCTCGACTAGCATTCGAAGGATAGCATGCCTCGCAAAGCAATCTGGATCGGCCTGTGGGTTTGCAACAACGGGAAGGTTCAGAGAGACGGGTCCGTGACTGTAGCGGGAAGAGTTTGATTCACGCGGATCACCGCTGGCTCATTCGCGAAGAAATGGCGCATTCCCGAGACACCGGGATTAAGGGGGTCAGCATTCAACGTATAGTCATTGAAATACCCCTTCGAATCAGGCGAAAGAGCGGCATATGTGAAGACATAGCCACTCTTCGTTCCGGCGACGAGCACATCATCAGGTAAGCCGGCCTGAAGTGCACTCACCGGTGNNCGACACCGTACGTATTTGCGTAAATAACGTTCGCGGTTGTTATCGTGCGGACATTCTCGACGGTCGCTGCTTCATTGGCGGCGATTTTGGCCCGAAGCATGTTTGGAATTGCAATCGCTGCAATGATAAGGATGATGGCAACGACGATAAGGAGTTCGATGAGGGAAAACCCGGAGGCGCTGAGGCCGGGCTGTGTTGCCTTCGCGCGATGTGTTAAGGATTTCATCGTCTTGTCCGCAGCCGACCGTCACTGGGAA
>PKUY01000254.1:0-424 GCA_003131705.1 Acidobacteriota bacterium
GCTTCGATCTGGCGGATGCGCTCGCGGGTGACCTGGAAGCTCTGGCCGACCTCTTCGAGCGTGTGTTCGCTGCCGTCTTCGAGGCCGAAGCGCATCTTGATGACGCGCTCTTCGCGAGGCGTCAACGTGCGGAGGACCTGCGATGTGTACTCCTTCAGGTTCACGCTGATGACAGCTTCCGAAGGCGAAACGGCCTGGCGATCTTCGATAAAGTCGCCAAGGTGCGAATCTTCTTCTTCGCCGATCGGCGTTTCGAGAGAGATAGGTTCCTGCGCGATCTTGAGCACCTTGCGAACCTTGGCCACAGGGATATCCATGCGGCGCGCAATCTCTTCACTTGAAGGCTCGCGGCCCAGCTCCTGCACAAGCTGGCGGCTGGTGCGGATCAGCTTGTTGATGGTTTCGATCATGTGCACCGGGATGC
>PKUY01000254.1:474-10338 GCA_003131705.1 Acidobacteriota bacterium
TCAGCTCGCGCTTGGCCTGCTCGGCGTCCATGTCGCCCTGGATCATCTCGCGCTGGGTGCGCTTGAGTTCGATGATCGAGACACCGGCGTCGCCTTCGATCTTCTCGAGATCGACGCGGCAGTTTTTCTGCTGGCGGCGGTATTCCTTCTTCAACTCCTCGCTTTTTGAAGCGTCGAATTTCTGATCGAGGGAGCGAATCTGCCGTTCCAGCGTTCGCATCGTGTCGACGGTCTTGTTGACCTTGTCGAGGAGCCGCTTGCGTTCCAGGCCCGTGTACTTCAGTTCGCGAACAATGCGGGAGATGAAGACTTTTTCGCGCGCAATCAGCCAGCGTGCATGGCGCGCATCGCGCACCTTCACCTTGGGTGTGGGCGCAATCTGTTTTTCTTCGAGCAGTGCAATCTTCTTCTGGTGTTTCACCAGGGTTTCAATGCGGGAGACGGTGGAACGCACGCGTGCCTGCACCACGTCTTCGGTCAGCTCTTCTTCATCGAAGATTACGACTTCTTTGACGTTGCGCACGCCGCGCTTCAAGTCCTCGCCTAGAGCCACAATTTCGCGAATCACGATGGGTGAACGCGAAATGGCCTTGAGCACGCGCAGTTGGCCGCGCTCAATGCGCTTGGCGATTTCCACTTCGCCTTCGCGGGTGAGCAGTGGAACGGTGCCCATTTCGCGCAGATACATGCGAACGGGATCGTTCGTTTTTTCGAGAGTTCCGGGAGTGAGGTCCAGCTCGCCGTCTTCCGACGCGGGTTCATCCTTGACGACTACTTCCGGTGACTCCGAGGAATCGGCAGCTGCCAGCGCGGCCTTCGCGCTCGAAAGGTCTTCGTACACATCGATGCCGTTGCGTTCGAACGTGGAGAGCAGATCGTCGATTTCCTCCGAGGAATGAACCTCGGGCGGCAGGATATCGTTCACTTCATCGTAGAGCAGGTATCCCCGCTCTTTACCCATGGCGATGAGCTGTCGTACCTGATCGTATTTTTCTTCAAGAGCCAGACTCACGCTTACTCCCCCTTTAACTTACCAATCGGCGCGCTGATAGCAATGCTACAGTGCAAAATGGCCGGGTCGAGACACCCCGGCGCTCTGCGGAATTAGTTACCTATTTTCGGATAAATAAGACGATCCCCTGAACTTTTCGCCAATCGTTGCAACTTGCGCCTAACTCGCCCCGCGCTATAAAGACACATATATCAGATGCTTCAAGCATCCCGCTCGTTTCATGCAAAACTTTGCAATAATACAATAGCGGCCGACCGAGCGTCAATCAATGCTGTAAGTAAAAGAGCCGGCGAAGGTTGCTAGCCTCGTGGCCTCCCGCTCCCGTGCTGCTGGTTTTGCTCAAAATGCCCAGATTGTTACAGATGGCAGGACTTAATGCCCTGTTTCTCGAAATATTGCTGGTGGTACTCCTCAGCGCGGTAAAATTCCGTCGCCGGAGTTATGTCGGTCACAATAGGGCGCTTGAAGACCCCGGCTTTGTCCAGCGCAGCTTTCGATTCGCGTGCGGCCGCCTCCTGTTCAGCGTCATGGGAGAAAATTGTGGAGCGATACTGCGTGCCGTGGTCGGGGCCTTGCCGGTTCATCGTGGTGGGATCGTGGCTCTGAAAGAACACGGCCAGCAGCTCGCGATAAGAGACCTGGTTGGGATCGAAATCGACCTCTACCGCCTCGGCGTGGCCGGTCCTTCCCGTGCAGACGTCCTTGTAGGTCGGGTTCTTCGTTGTGCCGCCGATGTAGCCGACGGCTGCCGAGGTTACACCTTTCACTTGCCTGAACGCATCCTCTACGCCCCAGAAACATCCCGCTGCAAAAGTCGCCTTAGCCATGGCCTGAACCTCCCTTGTTTCTGCTCGAACTGGACTGCATGTTGTGACAGGCAGTAGGGTCGAGTCATCAAGACCGTTGAGTGTTCCGTAAACCTATCATGCCGTTGCGGCGCTGGAAAAACAGGAATTTGCGACCCACCTGTCAGATTAGATACCTGAAAATGCGTTAGGTTGCAGGCGATCTCGGTTTGAATCGCGAAGCTGGAGCGCGCGCCCAGGGATCAAACCGCGCGATCTACGAGCAGCGCTTCTGTACTTGGTTCGGCGTCGCCAGGCGATCGATCAAAGATCTGGTCGAGCATGGCAGGGATTTCGAATACGGCGCGATTTTGTAGCGCGGCTGCATTGGCGCGATAGCGGGCGAGTGCGACAGGTTCGATCAACTGCGCGACCGCACGGTCGATGTTCCGAAAACTGCGCAGCACCAGGCCCACCTCCTTCTCGGTGATCCAATCGGCGTTATAACGCTCCTGCGGCAGAGTCCAAGCGTTGCATTCCACGATTACGGGCAGATGCAGCGCGAGAGCTTCGCTGACGCTGCCAGGGCCCGGCTTGCCGATAAAAAAATCAGCGAGCTGCATGTAATCGTTTACGCGAGTCGTAAACTCTTCGATGAAGCACGGCATGCGCGATTTTCTTGCACGCAACGCCGTAGCAAGCTTTTCGTTTTTCCCGCAGACGAAGATCAATTGAAGTTCGAGCGGCGAACGCTCGATGCGCTCGGCGATTTCGAGCATCACTTGCGAACCGTGGCCGCCGAAAAGGACGAGCCCAGTGGTCAGATCCGGGCGCAAGCCCAGTCGCGCGCGTTCCGCGACGCGATTTTCAACAGGCGGCCCGTAAAATCGCGGATGAAGGATCATCCCTGATGCGCGGAAGATGCGGTCGTCGGAATGTCCCATTGATCGCGCCTGCGAAACAGCACGGTCCGAGCCGCAGACGAAATATTGTGGCTGGCGCTCGATCCAGAAGTGGGGCGGATAATCGGCCAAGTCTGTGAGAACGGTGACGAACGGGCGTCCCGGAAACGCGCGCCCAAAGCTCTCGCTTATCGCGTGGTTGAAATGGGGAACGAAAGAAACCACCATGTCCGGTTGGGTTTCCTTCCAGTGCGCTGCGAGCAAGCGCACTGTCGGGCGATGATACATGCGGATCACCAGTTGTAACACCTTCAGCAGTTGCGGGCTGCCGAGAGTCCACCCCGAACGCAACATCGAGTTATATACGTCCTGAATCCTAATTCCTGCATATCTCTTAACGATGTCGAGTGGGTCGAGCAGCTCCTGGAGGTTGATGAGATTCACATCCCACGGACGCTGTTGCGACTGGATTGCCATCTTAAGGGCTGTGGCAGCAGCACGATGGCCGCCGCCGGCGTCGAAGAACCCAAACTCAATCCGCTTCTTCGTGGGGGGTAGTTTCATGCGGAGGAATTTTGGCATTCGGAAGGAGATCTATTACTACTGTAAGGTTAAAACCGAAATTCCTGTGTCTAAGTAGTTAAGTATATTTGTTCTCTAGACTTTAGCCTGCATGTCATCTGTGCGTAACGCTGTGAATTTAGTGTGGAAATCGTGAAGTGCGACATGCATGTCCACTCCTATTTTTCTGGCCCCTGCACGACCCCCTTTGTCCGCAAGTTTTGCCGAGAGAGCTATAGCGACCCCGAAGAGGTGTATTCGCTGCTCAAGCGCCGGGGCATGAATTTGTTCACGCTGACGGATCACGACTCGATCGAAGGCGCCGAAAGTCTGCGGAAGCATCCGGAATTCTTCCTGAGCGAGGAGCTGACCTGCCGCATGCCTAGCGGCACGGAAATCCACATCGGGGTTTACGACTTTCACGAGCGCCAGCACGCGCAGCTGCAGCAGCGGCGCAACGATTTGGTCGCGCTTCTGATGTATCTCACCGAGAGACGAATCTTGTTCAGCATCAACCATGTGTTCTCGAGCGTAACAGGACGGCGCGAGCGCGAAGATTTCGCTTGGTTCCAGGAGTATTTTCCGGCGATCGAGGCACGCAACAGTCACATGCTGGAAAGCGCTAACGAACATGCCGCCAGTCTGGCGAAGCAGTGGCGCAAGATCGCCATCGGCGGAAGCGACGCTCATGCGTTGGCATCGGTCGGAACGGCTTATACGGAAGTTCCCGGGGCGAGGGATAAAGAGGAATTCTTTGAAGGGTTGCGAAATGGAATGGGCCGAGTTACGGGCGAATCTGGATGTTTTTCGAAGTTGACGCGGGATGTGTTTTTGATCGCATTCGAAATGATGCGCGAGAAATCCTGGACCACACTTCTGACGCCGTTGGCGGTGCTCGTGCCGGTCGTGACCCTTTGGAACTACCACGACGAACGGACATTCAGCCGCCGGTGGTCGGCAGAGGTGATGGGTAAGCCGGAATCACGAAGGCGGCCTCGCTGGATCACCGTGCCGCAACCGGCTGCGGAGGAATTGGTATGACAGTCGCGAGAGCAGTCTGGAATCAGATTCAATCGAACGATCACCGGCTCATGCGGCGCGTGCACCGCTGGCGCGCACCACGCTGGTTTCGAATTCTTATGATTGTGGCTACCCGGGGAGGCGATGGATGGCTCTGGTACGCATTCGGCCTGATTCTTCTGTTGTGCGGTGGAGAGCAGCGCTTCGTCGCAATCGGGGCGGCCGCTTCCAGCGCCGCGGCGGGGATCATTTTATTCCGCGCACTCAAGCGCACAAGCCGTCGCAAAAGACCGTGCGAAATTGAGCCGCACTGCTGGGCGGCGATTCTGCCGCCCGACAAATATTCCTTTCCTTCAGGGCATGCAATCACGGCATTCGCCGTGGCGATTTCGGTGGGACTCTTCTATCCCTATCTGCAAACCTGCTTGCTGGCAGCTGCGTTCCTGATTGCGGTTTCGCGAATCATCCTCGGAATGCATTTCCTGAGCGACGTGATCGCCGGCTCGGCAATCGGGGTAGGGCTCGGATTTATCAGCTTCCACATTTTCGCGGTACTTTGACGGTTAATGGGATCTAGGCGGGTTTTGAAACCGATTCCGGTGAAGGCACCGACGCAGCCGTTTCCGGTATCGCCTTCTTGTGTAGGAGATCCACGACCGCACGATACAGACGCGCCCTTACTTCGTAGCGCTCGTTCGCCCTGGTGATATAGCGCAGAACTACAGTTACGCCACCCCCAGTTGGCCGCACACTCAAGGAAGGAGCGGCGGAGAAAGAGCGATTGGCGGACGATGGCGCGACGCGGTTCCATTCGGTCTCGGCGAGCTGAATATTAGAGGAGGTTTCGTCGGCCGCGATCTTCTGAATCGCTTCGGCGATTGCGTATGGCTCGGCGTCCTCGGGAACTTGGACTTGAATTTCATCCCAGAGCCACTGGCCCGACGTCGAAAAATTAAAGTAGTGCCCTTCGATTGCAAAACTGTTCACGAACGAGACCTTGCGGCCGGTTGGGTGTCCAGCATCGGTCCAGTTGCCTGTCTCGAGTAAAACTGTGTGCAGAAGCCCCACCTTCGTAACTTCCCCGCCAACCCCGTTGATCTCAACCCAATCGCCTGCGCGGATGCCGTCCTTGCCCATCAGCACGAACCATCCGAAGAAGCCCACGATGAAGTCCTTCATTGCCACGGTGAGCCCCGCGCCCGCCAGGGCGATCACCGTAGCCAGGTTGTTCGGCACGCCGAAAACCACGAGCAGGATTAACAATAGACCGACGGCCTGCAGCGAAAACAGTACGAGAGCTTGGATGGTGCGAAGCTGGCGGCGCTCGAGGTTCACGTCGGTGAAGAACCGCTGAACTCCGTAATTTGCGAGCAGCACCAGCACGGCAATGAGCAACGCGGTGAAAATTGAAACGAAGATTTCGTGGAGGAACGCTTTCTCGCGAACGCTGACGAAGGTAATCCAATTGCCATAGACGGCGGCCAGTTGCTGCTCGGCGGTAATACGCTGTCCCAGATCTGACAGATTTTTCTGGCTTTCGGTCAGTTGCTGAAGCACCGATATGGCCGGCGATTGTGGCTGGGGCGCCCCCTCGCCCATCTGTTCTTGGCGCTGGGCGCGAAGACTGGAGAGATTGTTCTCCAACGCCAGGGCATCTTGCTGCGCCTGAGTCAGCTGCTGTTGCTTCGCGTGAAGCGAATTCCATGCTCGGCATTCAGCGACGATGCTTCGGGATTGCGTCAGTTCAATGGAAGGCGGTGCGGTTGCGGCGGATGCGGCAGCGGCGGCCGCAGCGCTGGCGCTGTTCGCATCCGAAGCTTTGTGCTGATCGAGTAGTTGCTGAACCTGAGCTTTTTTGTCCCCGCCAGCGAGGATGAGATCCTGCTTTGCCGCTTCGAGATCATCCTGATCGAGCGTCAACTGAGCTTGCGCGGTGACGAGCAAACCTTGCAGGTCATCTTTGGAGCTGCCGGTCGCTTTAGCGAGTACTTGCGTATATTTTTTGACGCGGTCCTGATCGGCCGCGACGGCTCCTTCGCCTGCGGTGATCCGATCGGCGAGCCGTCGCATCTCGGGAGTGAGCGTGACGGGATGTTCGGCTGCATCGTGTATCGCTGCAGCGAACGCCAAATCGACAGAACGATCTGCTAATCGTTGTGCATTTTCCGCATAGTCGTGTTCGGTGCGCGTAACTGCGAGCGCGGCCAACTGCTGCGCGGTATCAAGCGGGCGCGTATCCACCAGTTCTTGGGAACGCATGGAATTGGCCCGGAGCGCCCGCAGTTGCTGGCGATAATTGGCCCAGCCGCGCGTGAAAATTACCGCGCCGAGCGCGATCAACATCAGGGCAAGCAGTGCCGCAAAAATCCCTTTTTCGTAAGCTTTCATGATGGATGGCTGCTCATTAGCGGTGGCTGGTTGCGTCGATTGTAATATGGCATTCCGGTTGGTGCGGAAGAAATCGCTGGGGAGTGCGCGCCCCTATAAATCCAGCGGCAGGGGATTCTTTCCTGTAATCAAGCGCGCCGAGCGGTCGTAAGTGAGGTAAAGCCACGCCCATTGCACGAGCACGAGCAGCCGATTCTGAAACTCGATAATGTAGAAGAGATGGATAAAAATCCAGATGAGCCAGGCAGGAAGACCGGAAAGGCGCAGCCAGTTCAGATCAGCCACGGCGGCAGCGCGCCCGATGGTCGCAAGGTTTCCCTTGTCTAGGTAGTGAAATGGCCGTGTCTTTTCTCCTCGCAAGCGGCGCTCGATCGTACCTGCGACATACTTGCCCTGCTGAATGGCCGGTTGGGCAACGCCAGGAAGCGGTTTCCCCGTCTGATGGCTAAAGCTCGCAAGATCGCCGATGACGAAAATCTCGGGATGGTCGGGCACGGTGAGATCTGGTTCGACGATTACCCGTCCGGCTTTATCCAGAGTAGCGCCGGTTTCTTCCGACAACACGCGCCCCAGGGGTGACGCCAGCACTCCGGCGGCCCAGAGAATTGTGCGCGTGGGAATTGTTTCGCTGCGATCGCCTTCGCGCACTGTCACCGATGCGTTTTGAACGTCCGTCACCATCGCCCCGGTCCGCACGGTAACACTAAGGCGCTCGAGCATTTTGCGAGCCGCGGCAGAAAGCCCTGATGGATAAGCCGGAAGGACACGGTCGGTGCCTTCAATGAGAATGATGCGGGCCTTGGAGGGATCGATATTGCGGAAATCCTGGCGCAATGTGTCATGGGCAATTTCGCCGAGAGCGCCCGCAAGCTCTACGCCCGTGGGACCGCCGCCCACGATTACAAACGTCATCAGTGCTTTCAGTTGTTCAGAATCCTGCTCGCGCTCGGCAGCTTCAAAAGCCAGCAGAATTCGCCGGCGCATGTCAGTGGCGTCTTCCACCGTCTTTAGGCCGGGTGCGAACCGTTCCCATTCGCCGTGGCCAAAATATTGATGACTTGAGCCGGTCGCAATGACGAGCGTGTCATACAGAATGGCGCCATCACTCAAAATAACTTGGCGGTTTGCGGGGTCTATTCGGATCGCTTCGCCCAGAATAACCCGGGTGTTTTTGTGGCTCTTGAGAATCGTGCGAAGCGGCGAAGCGATGTTTGCAGGCGACAGGGTGCCAGTTGCGACCTGGTACAACAGCGGCTGAAAGAGATGGTAGTTGCAGCGGTCGACGAGAGTCACATCGACCGGAGCATGCTTCAGCCGGAGCGCGGCACCCAATCCACCGAAACCGCCGCCGATAATAACGACTCGATGTTTGTTGGCCATATTCACCAGCTCCACAGCGCCGAAAAGTATCCTACATCAGCCTAGTCTTTTGCCCTCATCTAAACCCCACAACCACTAGATGTTCAACCGTCTCTTGGGGTGTAGATCCTCCTGAAAATCCGGGGGCGCGGACAGTCCGAGGCCCTTAATTCTGCTTATCCACAGTTTTCCCGAGCTTACGAAATCCTTACGGCTTGCTTATCACTTCCTGATGCTGAAGTCGTAGCCTCGGTCTTGGGTTCGGCGATTCGTTCGCTGTCAGGACGAACAACCGAGGATCAGAAGGAGGCTCAAATGGCTATTTTCGTCGTGATCGTTCTTGGTCCGGCGTGCCTGTTCCTTCTTTATATTCTCGTCCAGTTTTGGCGCGAGGCCATGCGTCTGCGGAGTGAGGCTGCGAAACATCGGGCAGCAGCGGACAGGCTTCTTGAGGTTTCCGCTCGCGGTTCGAAAGCAGGTTTTGGACGGCCGGACGGTGCGAACTACTATACGACCCGTCCAGCGGAAGACAGCAGGGGCATCGTTGCCTTCCCATCAGGGGTAAAGCATTCTGCAGGCCGCCGCACAGCTTAGGAGGCACGAGATGCTGGATCTTGTATTTGTGCTTTGCACGGTTGGTTTTTTCGTTGTAGCGGTTGCTTATGTGTGGGCCTGCGACAGGCTGAAGTAGAGGGAGATCTTCATGCTTAGCGACATCGTTCTTCTAGGAATCAGCGTTTTGACGTGCGTGTATTTGCTGGCCGCGCTTCTTTGGCCGGAGAGGTTCTGACAATGACTGCGAACGGTTGGCTGCAAATAGGATTGTTTTTCGCCGTGCTCTTGGCCATCACCAAGCCGCTCGGCGTGTATATGGCGCGCGTGTTTGCCGGGGAGAAGACTTTTCTCGATCCCGTGCTGCGGCCCGTCGAGCGCTTGCTCTATCGCGTCACGGGAGTGGATGAAACACGGGAGATGGACTGGAAGGAATACACGGTCGCGATGCTGCTTTTCAGCGGGGTCAGCATGCTGCTGCTGTACCTGATCGAGCGCGTGCAGCAGTGGTTGCCGTGGAATCCCCAGCATATGGCCGCCGTGCCGCCAGCGTTGGCCTTCAACACCGCGGCTTCGTTCACCACGAACACAAATTGGCAGAACTACGCCGGCGAATCGACAATGAGCTATTTCACGCAAATGGCGGGGCTCGCCTACCACAACTTCGCTTCGGCGGGAGTAGGCATCGTGCTGGCGATCGCCGTCATCCGGGGAATTGCGCGCCGCGAGTCAAACACTCTCGGCAATTTCTGGGTGGACCTGACGCGCTGCTTCTTGTGGGTTCTGCTCGTGCCCTGCCTGGTGATCTCCATGTTCTTTGTATCGCAGGGGGTGATCCAGAATCTCCGGCCGTACGACACGGCGAAGCTCGTCAATCCGCAAACGATTTCGACGACGGACTCGAGCGGCAAGACAACATCGCAGACCGTAACGGATCAAGTAATCGCGCAAGGTCCTGTCGCCTCTCAGGAAGCGATCAAGATGTTCGGAACGAACGGTGGTGGATTCTTCAACGCCAACAGCGCCCATCCNNGGGCGGTGTGGGCGGCGATGGCGATTCTGTGCCTGGTGGGGGTCACGGTCGCCTATGCGATGGAATCGCGTGGCAACCCGCTGCTTCATGGGATTGACCAGCATACGAGCGCGATCCAGCCCGGCGGCAATATGGAAGGGAAAGAAGTGCGCTTTGGCATTGCGCCCACGGCGCTCTTCGCCACGACGACCACGGATGCAAGCTGCGGAGCGGTGAATGGCATGCACGACTCGTTCACTCCGCTCGGCGGTT
>PKUY01000067.1 GCA_003131705.1 Acidobacteriota bacterium
ATCCAGCTGATCATCTTTTCGGCTGCTCTTCCCGATCAGTCGCACGTTGCGCGCATGGGCCACGATCACTTCGTGTCCCAACTGGGTCAACTGCCGGCTGACCCACGGTGAATGCGTCCCGGTTTCTAGCGCGATCCGGCTGCGCGGGATCCGACTGAAGACTCCCTCGATTCCTTTCGGTGTGGTCGGTAGTTCGTGTAACGACAGCGAGGCTGGCGGGGTTACTTCGGCGATACGGGATTGCTCCCCACTGCTGGACACGGGAATGCGCCTAGAGGAAGTCTTCCGAATCGAGGCGAAGCATCTCGATTTCATCCACGGACAGTTTTCAATCCATTCGGTAAGACCGCTGCTGCCAGGCGGAAGCTGACCATGACTAATGACGTTTGGTCGATCTTGAAGAGCCGTACGGCTGAGCCGAAAGGCCCTTACGTCTTCCCGTCCCCCGACACCCCCGAGAGGCCGATCGGCAGCGTCCGACGAGCACACGACGCCGCAGTTCGCCGGGCAAAAATCGTGCCCGCGTTCAGACTTTACGATCTCAGGCACACATACGCATCGCGCGCTGTCATGGCGGGCGTGGATCTGCCGACGCTTTCGTCGCTACTCGGACGTACGAGCGTCCAAATGACTATGAGATACGTCCACCCGGCTGAGGAGCACAAGCGCGAGGCAACTGCGAAGATCGAAAAGTTCAAAACAGCGAGTGCTGTTGAACTAGCGGCCAGAAGTCAGAGGGTCCCTACAAAAGTCACTCCAGTGGAGCGAGTGCAATGATGCGCGGGTTCGCTAACTTATTGAGAAGATTGGTCGGGGCGCGCGGATTTGAACCGCGGACCTCCTGCGCCCAAGGCAGTTGCAAAAAATCTATCTTGTTGGTCCGTCTAGCTTTGTTCTACGTCATGCTACACGGTTTTGGACCTAATTTGGCAGTACGTGGACCCAAGTTGGACCTAACTTTTTTTTAGCAAGTAGGCAGACGGCAGGCAGGCGCAGCCTACGCTCGTTTGCCCTTCACATCCGCGACGCGAATGATTACGCGCTTACCAAGCGCCTTGGCTGCCCGAGTGATCGTATCGAGTGTCACAGAGACATTCTGAGGGTCCAGCAGGCGATCTAGCTGTGATCGGCTCGTGTGAAGCTGTTTCGCCATCGCTTGTTTGGTCTTCTGCTGTTCTTGCATGGCCTGTGAAAGCTGCCAAGCCAGTACCCGCTTGATCGCTACGGCTTCGACTTCTTCGCGGATTTCCTCCTGTTCGAGAAAGCTATTGAAGCTTGACCCACTGCGGTCCGTGCTTTTCCAGTGTTTATTTGAGTTCATTGCAGGGCCAGAAGTGTACCATATACGGTACATACAAGAAAGTGCGGCCCCGCTATGGCCATAGCAGCGCCATTAATATGGAGTTGACTCCATAATGTATTCTATGCCATATTGGTAGCGTGAAATGGGCCATTGAAATGGCCGATGAATTCGAGCCGGAATTTCACGCGCTGCACGAGGATGTGCGGACAGAGATACTGGCGTTGTCGATTGTTCTAGAACAGTTCGGGCCGCAGTTAGGTCGGCCCCGCGTTGATACCCTAAAAGGCTCGCGCCACGCGAACATGAAGGAACTGCGATTCAGCGCAGCAGATGGTGAATGGCGAGTGGCTTTCGCTTTTGATCGCAGGCGCAAGGCGATTTTGCTCGTTGCGGGAGACAAATCGGGCGGAAGCGAAAAGCGCTTCTACCGCGAACTGATAAGAAAGGCAGATGAACGTTTTGACGCCCATCTTGCTCGGATCGGAAAGGGGACGTAACCATGTCCGTGAACGTGAATGAAATAATTCGGAAACTGAGTCCAGCCGAGCGCAAGAAGGTCGAGGACCGCGCGGCTGAAATAATCGCAGAGGAAATGAGCTTGCGCGATCTGCGAAAGGCCCGCAAGCTCACGCAGGCCCGTGTCGCCAAGACTCTCGGAATCACTCAGGACAGTGTTTCACGGCTCGAAAAGCGCAGCGACCTGTTAATCTCCACACTCCGAAAGACGGTCAAAGCCATGGGTGGCGACGTTCGCATTGTCGCTGAATTCCCTGATCGCGCGCCGGTCGTGCTTTCGGAGCTTTCCGAGGACGACCCACCGCGCAAATCGTCCGGCAAACGCGTACATACNNATTAGAATTTCCCTGATATTCTCCGCCCTAATCTAAGGCGGCACTTTCGCCATGGCCTTGACACAAGGCTCGAAGGAAACCATCCGAGTGCACGTTCAACGCGATCCCGGTTTTCGCGAGACGCTTCTGCGCGAGGGCATTGAGAATTTTCTCTCCGGCGATGTCGAAACCGGGAAGATCATCCTTTGAGATTTCATCGATGCAACAGTCGGATTTACGAAGCTGGGCGATGTCACTCATCGCTCGGCTAAGAATCTGATGCGCGTGGTCGGGCCGCGTGGCAATCCTCAGGCCCGCAACTTGTTCGAGATCGTTGCATACTTGCAGGAGGCGGAAGGGTGCGTTTCGAAGTCCGGCCCGACACGTGCTGCCTTGCGTCCGAAACAGCGGCATTCGTCGGCCCATGGAGGAGAACCCGTTGCCGTCGGCGTTGCACGCTAGGTCAGCCTTTTTGACCGAGGAGTTGCGGTTTGTTTGGCATAGGTCGAATTTCCATAGACCGCACCGCCCTCATGCACCGCATCGACATTGAAACCCGCTTCTAGGGCATTCCACACCGGATATCACGCGCGAGATTTATTTGCACGCGATACCGGAAGAGCAGCGTCGCGCGGTGGAAAGCGTCGAGAGGCTCGTATTTGGACCCAAATGGACCCAAGTT
>PKUY01000371.1 GCA_003131705.1 Acidobacteriota bacterium
TGTATTCCTTCAGGATGTCGTTTTGCAGCGTGCCCGAAAGCTTTGTCCAGTCCGCGCCCTGCTTTTCCGCGACTACAAGGAACATCGCCCAAAGGACGGCGGCGGGTGCGTTGATCGTCATCGAAGTCGTGACGTCCGCGAGCGGGATCTGATCGAACAGCGCCTCCATGTCAGCAAGGGAACTGATCGCCACGCCGCATTTTCCGACTTCGCCCTCCGCAAGTGAATGGTCGGAGTCGTAACCCATCAGCGTTGGCAGATCGAGTGCGACGGAAAGTCCCGCCTGCCCTTGTGCGAGAAGATAACGGAAGCGGCGGTTGGTGTCCTCGGCCGCGCCGAATCCCGCGAACTGACGCATGGTCCACAGCCGCTCACGGTACATTGCGGGATGGATTCCGCGCGTAAACGGAGGCTCGCCGGGGACTCCCTGATCGCGGTGGGGATCCCAACCTGCCAGGTCAGTCTCGGTGTAAAGCCGGTGGATGGAGTAGCTCGAGACGGTGGTGAAATCGGCGGCGCGGTCGGGTGATTTTGCGAGCGCGGGATTTAGGGTCTTCTCTTCCCATTCGCGCTCGCGGGCGGACGGTTTTCGAACAAGCTCAACAGTGGGGGACGAAGCCAGTTTCCGTTTGTCTTCGTCCCCCATCCGTGATTCCCTTGGGTTGGAGACCTACTTCTGCGGAGAGCCCGCGTCCGCGTCGAGTGCGCCTGGAATATTAGGCGTATGTGAGATGCTTCCCGCCGCCGCGTCGGCCATCGAAATGCTGTGGACATCGAGCGTGCGGCCCATCGCCTGATTGAAATTCAATTCGGCTTCGATCAGGTTAATACGGTCGCGGAGTTCGGTGCCTTCCGCCGCGGTCAGCAGTTGCTGCTTCTGGATCACGGTAAAGGCCGTGGACGACCCGAGCTGCAATCTCTTTACTTCGTCGTCATAGCTTTGCTGCTGAAGGGTGCGAGCTTGTGCGGCAGCGGCGATGGCGGCCCGGTCCTGCACAAGCGTGATCAGCGCCTGGCGGACATTGAGCACGATAGTGTTTTGCGTTTGGCGATACTGCGTTTCCTGCTGGCGTTCGTTGAGCTGCGCCGTGGCATTTTGCGCCTGGGCGGCACGGTTGCGGATGGGCAATGTGAAGTTGATCCCGCCTTCAATCGTTGGATATCTGGCCTGGAACAGGCCGGTAAGGTCGCCGCCCAGTCCACCGGGAAAAACGAACTTGTTAACGTCGGCGGTGGCGATCGTCGAGTCAAACTCGAACGGGATAGGGGTTCCGAATTGATTGACGATAGGACCAGCGGGGGCAAAGCTCGTCGGGGTGCTGGTGAATTTTGTTTGGACGCCACTGAGCCCCACTCCCTGGTATTCGCCGAACAGATTCACCGTCGGAAGCAGCGCGTTTCGCGTGGCTTTGATTTCGATGCCCGCATTCTTTAGATTCAACTCCGCTTGCTGAAGTTCTGGCCGCTTCTTCCACGCCTCTTTAACCGCATCTTCTAACGTAATACTTTGGTCTTCTGGATTGAAGATAAGTGTCGTTGGAACAATTTCCACGCCCTTCAAGTTGGGCGCGAGCGGGTCCTTAGTGATCGCCACGAGCAGCGTGGTTTCGTCGAGCAACTGGGTGGTCTGGGCCTGGACGAGAGCTTGTTGGTCGGTCGCAAGCTGCGATTGCGCTGTAATGACGTCGAGCGGGGCCATGGTCCCGATGTCGAGCTGCTTCTTGTTGTTTTGGTAGAGCTGCTGGTCCGCGGCGACGGCGACCTGTTCGACCTTCACGTTTTCACGCGCGAAAACCAGTTCCCAGTAATCGGTCGCGACTTGCGTAACGGTCGTCATCACCTGCTGGGCGAATTGCGATTCGCCGACCTTCACGGTGTTCTTGGCCTCGATGATATAGCGGGTGTTGGCGATTCTCCCGAAGCCGTTTAGCAACGGCTGCGTGACCATGGCCGTCAACGTGGACGTCACCTCGGGATTAAACAGATTGACCCCGATGCTGCTCGAGGAACGCGAATTGTCAAAAGTAACCTGTAGTTGCGTGCCCGGCCAGAATCCCTGAGTGTATTGAGTATTGGCGGTGAACGTGTGGCCCGACACGAATGGTGCAAGGGTCGCTACAGGCGCACCAGGAGCATTTAGAGTACCGACTCCGGCGAAGAAGGGATTGTTGATCGGGGTGGTGGTCTGCGCCAGGCTCAAGGTTCCTGTCAGCGTAGGATCAAACTGAAGCCTGCCATTCGCACCGGACTTGGCGAGCAGCAAGCTGGCCTCGTCGAGCCAGGGAACGTACCGCTCGACGGCAATGCTGAGATTGTTTTCCAGTCCGAGCGAGATCGCATCTTCCAGGCTTAGATTCAGTTTCTCGTGGGAAATCAGTTGTTCAATGCGGGGCGAATTTGTCAGTCCCGGCTGAGGGACGTTCATCGGCGTGTAAGGTGCCGCGAGGTTCGGAAACCACCACCTGCCGTTCGAATAGTTAGGTCCAGTCGAGAATCCCAAGCTGCGCGCGGGAGCAGCCGGAGGTCCCTGAGTCGTGGGCGGCGGTTGGTACTGGGGCGGGGGTGCCATCTGCCCCGGCGCCTGCTGTTGCTCTGCTTGAGCGGGAGCTTGGTTCTGGGCGTAGAGGGGCGAAACCGCCAGCGAATAAACCAGGATGAGTACCATCACCGCCTGCGTTAGCCTTCCGCTCATTATGTTTTCCTCTCCAACGAATCGAGTCTTTTCAAATGGGTGCAGAACTCTCAGAACTCTAATGTATTGAAACGTGCGGGAGGCTCAATATGTTTCAGAAACTATCGCGCCATGTACTACGACGCCTAAATCTATCCCCGGTATTCGGCCATGACTAGGAGTTTGAGACCACTCCGGACGATCGTTTCCGGAAACTTCCTTGCGAATTCGGACGTGCAAGTCTAGCATCGCACCCGCCGGGTGACAATTGCCGCCGCACCTGCGACAACTCCTCCGAACGCGCGTTGACACCGAACTCTGCTAAGCTCTACCATCATCGCGGCTCGCTGCGGCAAATTATGCGCTCCCACTCCTCCTCGAACGCTCACGCTTTGCGGCCTCCCCTGAACGCTATCCGCGGCATTCGATGGCTGGGCACGCTGATCCTATCGGCATGCGTTGCGATTGGACTCTGCGGCGTCGCGAGTGTCACCAGAGCTGAATCGGTCGAGCAGGTTGCGCCGCAGGCCAAGGTCAACGGCTATGTCACCGACTTGGCGGGGGTGCTGAGCCAGGCCGCAAAGGACCAGCTGACTTCGCTGTGTACCGAGGTTGATCAAAAGACGCAGGCGCAGATCGCGGTGGTGATAATCAAGACTCTTGATGGGCGTTCGGTCGATGACTACGCCGTGGACTTGGCCACCCGCATGGGCATCGGTCCAAAAACTTCCAGTAGGGGTCTTTTGATCCTCGTTGCTGCGGGCGATCATAAATACTGGACGTCGGTCGGTTACGGACTGGAGCCCATTCTTCCCGACGGCAAGGTTGGCGGTTTCGGACGTGAAGCTGTTCCGTATTTCCGCGACAACAATTACGCCGCTGCGGTTCTGCTGATGACTCGAAGGACGGCGGATGTAATCGCCGCCGATCGCGGCGTCACGCTGACAGGCGCCGCGCCTCCTCCGCCTGCCAGCGACGAAAGCGGTAACACCGGCCTGACGCGGGGGTACGTATTCTTGATTTTTGCCGCAGTTTTTCTGGTCATTTCAATCCTTCGCCGCCTGGGCGGAGGGGGCAGGGGCTCGCGAGGCAGCGGCTGGTGGATTGGACCCATGGTCGGCGGCAGCATGATGGGGCGCGGAGGATGGGGTGGGGGGGGATTTGGCGGGGGTGGGGGTGGCGGCGGAGGATTTGGCGGCTTCGGTGGAGGGTCGTTCGGTGGTGGTGGTGCAGGGGGTGGTTGGTGACGATCCGGTAAGGATCGTCAGCCTGGATCCACTGGTGTTGTAAAGTGGATGAAAGATCTCTCTTTAGGGATGGTTTTCAGTGAGGTGGTCTGAAATATGGAATCGAAACTTAGCGAATTGGTGAGCCGGCTGAAATCGGCGGCGCTGGAAAATCTGAAGGCTGTGGTCCTTTACGGCTCGGCCGTCACCGGAGAATTTATGAAGGAGCACTCCGATCTGAACGTGCTGTGCGTCGTCGAGCGCGCCGGATCTGCGGAGCTCGAACGGCTCCATCCAGTTGCGGAATGGTGGACGCGCCAGGGCAATCCTTCTCCGCTCGTCTTCACATTTGATGAGCTGGAACGCTCCGCCGACATTTTTGCCATCGAGATGACGGACATGAAGAGTCATCACCGAATGCTTTTCGGCGCTGATTTTTTCGAAGGCCTCGACGTGCCTCTTCAGCTTCACCGCCTGCAAGTGGAACGCGAGCTTCGCACCTGTTGGGTGCGCCTCCGTCAGGGAATTCTCGCAGCGCCGCAGAAGAAGAAATTCCATTTCGGCCTGATGCGCGAATCGGTGGCGACGTTTTGCGCGCTCTTCCGCCATGCGCTGATCGCGTTGGGCCAGCCCGCGCCGCACAGCAAGCGCGAAGCGGTGAATGGAATCGCGTCACTCGTTGGTACCGATCCCTCCGGTTTCAACACCATCCTCGACTTCCGGGAAGGGAAGCGCAAAGAGAGTGAAATTGATATAGAAGCCGCGCTGCAAACGTATCTAGAGTTTGTGGAAGTGGTGACGAACGAAGTCGATCGCCGCTTGGAAGCTTCCTAGAAGTTCAGCATCGCCTCGTGCGGTAGATTACTCACCGGAGGAGAAATATGAAGCAGGTTCTGATCGTCATTGTGGTGCTCGTCGTTCTGGCTCTTGCGGTCGGCGGCATGTACGTTTCAACCAAAAATCAACTGGTCACGCTGAATGAAACTGTGGACTCCAAGTGGGCGCAGGTGAACGTTGTTCTCGAGCGCCGCTCCGACTTGATTCCGAATCTCGTCCAGACAGTAAAAGGCTTCGCCGCCCAGGAACAAACTGTGTACGACGATATCGACAAGGCCCGAGCCGCACTCGGCGGCGCGCGAACGCCGTCGGACAAGATTGCCGCCAATGGACAGCTCGACGGCGCCCTGAGCCGCCTTCTCGTTGTTGTCGAAAATTATCCGCAGCTCAGATCGAATGAAAATTTCCTACGCCTTCAGGATGAGCTGGCCGGCACGGAAAATCGCATCGCCGTCGAGCGCAAGAACTACAACGACTCTATCCAGGCTTACAACACGTTCATCGGCCAGTTCCCGAACAGCATCTTCGCGCGCTGGGCCGGTTTCAAGCGCAATGACGCCTACTTCGCAGCACCCGCAGCCGCGCAGCAGGTGCCGCAGGTGCAGTTCCCTGGGCCGAATCGCTGAGGCAGGTGCGCCCCGGCTTACNNACCGCGCTACGCTTCTCTTGGGAGCGCTTGATTTTCGCGCCAGCCGTTCAACTTGATGAAGCAAACCGTCCGAATCGCCGGAGGCATCAACGAGCTCTTCGGCACACTCGATGAGAACCTGAAGTTTTTCGAATCGGCGCTGCACGTCACCACCCACCTGAACGATCACGATATTGAAATCGAAGGCGAGCCGGCGCAGGTCGAGCGCGCCGCGCGCATTCTCGGCGCATATAACGACCGCATCCGCGAAGGACGCATCCCCAGCAGCCAGGAAGTAAAATCCCTGCTTCGCGCGGCGACCGACGAACCTGCTTCCGAGCTCCACGGCGCATTTTCCCCGCACCGCACGCGTGCTCTCGGCAAAAAACGCGTCGCGCCCAAGAGCTCGAATCAACGACGCTATATTGAAGCGCTCGAAACCTACGATATGGTTTTCGCCGTCGGTCCGGGTGGCACAGGGAAAACGTACATCGCGGTCGCAATGGCCGTCACCGCGCTTCTTTCCAAGCAGGTGAATCGGATCATCCTGGCGCGGCCGGCCGTCGAAGCGGGCGAGC
>PKUY01000194.1 GCA_003131705.1 Acidobacteriota bacterium
GCGAGAACCTCGCTGGAAACGCGAAGAGTACATCCAATTGTGAGGAGCACGAGTCCGGCAAACATCAGCCGGGTACTCCACAATAGCCGCATCCCCGCGAACGCAGGCAGTATGCGCTGGCCAACGCAAAAGACCATCATGGCGATGAATCCGACCGTCAACGCATGTCGCGACGCGCCCCAAATCCCGCCGGAAGAATCCCACCGCGCTGCGCCGATTCCGAGCAGGCCGGCCACCAGCAGCCAGCCGTATGCCATGCGAACGAAGAACGGAAAACTCCGGTGCACGCCACGGGTTTTCGGCTCTTGTCGCGACGATTCGAACATCCGTAATGCCGCAATGGCCAGCGCCGCGCCCGCGACAAAGAGCGGCGTCGCTTGAGTTCCCCATCCCGCGAGCGTCAAGATAATACCCGTAAAGTTTACCGCGAGAGCGGTCACGAGCAGCTTGGGACGAAGCGGTTTCAGTCCCAGAAAAACCGGCATCCACTTGGTGCTGAATCCCCAGACAAACGGCACCAGAAATCCCCAGGCGACCAGCATGAGATAGCGCTGGTCGAGAGCGTGCGGCAGGGCAGGGCTTGCGCCACGTACCGCCATGTAAATGGTTCCGGCGAAATTCGCGACGAGCGTCAGCATCAAACCGATGCTCGCGCTGATAACGACCGACACCCATGATTCTGGCCGGTTCTTCCCAGAGTCTTCAGGCCGGTGCTGCGAAACCGCGCGAAAGAAAATCACGAACGCCGCGAGTTCGAGGAGGGCCGAAACCGGAAGGAGCAAGCGCCACTGCCAGCCGTATACATTCGCGGTCCAGCGCATCGCCACTCCGATCGTCCACATGATCCAGCACGCCCATGCGGCGCCGAAGGCCGGTGTCGTCGCGCCGCGCAGCTTTGGAATCGAGTAGAAACCGATACCGAAAATGAAGCTCCCGATCCAGCCGAACACCTGCGCGTGGCCGTGTGCCTGCAACCATGCGGGCGAGACGTACCCTGCGCTCTCGCGCCCGCTGATCTGGAGGAGATTCCAGACGCCGAGGAATGTTCCCGGGAGGAGCATGAATACAAGTCCCGAACTGATGTAAGCGATCAGCAGGCGGGACAGTGAACTCTCGCGCGCACGGGCAATTTCAATGGTTTTGGCCGGTGAGCGCGAAGGGCGGCGCTCGCTTCCAGACGCTGTGACAGTCTCTTCGGGCGGGATCAGCATAGCGCCTCGTGCGTCACACGGTCGCGGCTTCCATTTCGACCGCGCGCGGAAAGAGAATGTTGTTTTCGAGATGCACGTGCTCGTGAAGATCCGCCTCGAACTCCTGCAAATCCCGATACAGCACCTGATAGCTCGTGCACGCGTCCGCAGGGGGCGTGTACGCAGAGCTGGCTGCGCGAATCTGGTTCACCAAGGCCGCGGCAGCATCGTGCTCCTCCATCATGGCTTGAACCGGATTTCGCACGGTCTGAAAGAAGGGAGGCTCAAGCGCTGCCTCTCCATTGGCCGCGCGCTCTAGCGCCTCGATGTAAGGGAACAGAATTTGCTCTTCCGTTTGCATATGCATGGTCATTTCCCGGCCCACTTGAACGAAGAGTTTTTCGATGTCCAGGAGTTCGGCGTGGTTCCCTGCGTGTTTTGCTGTCACTTTCTCCAACAAAGCGAGGACGCGCCGTATTGCCTCGCGGACGTACCGATGGTGCTTCTCCCGGATGTGCTCCGTGAGATCACCAAGTGGGGCCGACACCCAGTTCGCATCAACTGGTCCCACTTCAGCGTTGTTCTCCTCTAGTCGGGCCATGATCTCTTCCGTAGATATGCCGGCATGTGCGCATGCGTCGTGCAGGGACTTGTTGCCCCCGCAGCAATAGTCCACTCCGGCCTGCTCCAGAATCCGCGTCGCTCTCGGGCTCGCTACGGCAATTTCTTTCACTTTGGTTTCACCGGTGATGTTCATGCTCGCCTCCCCTTATGCACGAGCAGCTTGGACGAAGCTCTGCCTGGGGGCAGTGACCAAAGTCACTACCCAGCTGCGGGATGCCAAATTTCTCAGGGGACGTTACTCGGAAGAGTTTTGCTCGTTCTTCAAGCCGACCAGGTGTTTCACCACGATCTTGCGGCCGTCCACTTCCAGAAACCCTTCCGCTTGGAGCCGGCTCAGATTCCGGGAAACCAGTTCCCGCACCGTGCCCAACTCTGCCGCCAAATCCTGATGGCTCATCGTCAATTCCAGGTGCACCCCCTCTTTTGAGGGTCTACCATTCGCTTCCGCAAGGCGCAAGACTACGGCGATCAGCCGCTGGCGGACCGTCGTGAACGACAGCTCTTCGATGATTCCGACGAGACGTCGCAATCGCGACCCAACCACGGCAATCACTTTGAGCGCTACATCCGGATGCTCGCGGCAGAAATTCTGGAAATCCTTGCGCGAAATGAAGAGGACCTTCGCATCTTCCAAAGCCGATGCCGCGGCGGGATAGTTGCCTCCATCGAACACGGGAAGTTCCGCAAACGAGCTACCAGGTCCTTCCACGGCTAACACCTGCTCGCGGCCCGCAGCCGACATCTTGAAAATGCGAATCTTGCCTGACGCTACTAGAAAGAGTCCGGTACAAGGATCCCCTTCTCCAAACAGCAATTCGCCCCGCTGAAAATGCCTCTTGCTGACTCGCGCAGCCAATGCGCGCATCTCGGTCTCCGTGAGGCTCGCGAAGAGCGGTGTTTTTCGAAGAACTATTTCCACGTCTTCAGCCATAGTAGCGATCCACCACTACTGCTCCTACCAGAACCGAAAATCCCCAATTGAATGACGCGAACTTCAGACGCGCCCCCATGACAAGCTTACACCACAGCCGTCGGCCGTGAGATTGGTTTGGCGCAACCGAGAGGCTACAGGGCGTGCTCCGGCGATAGGAACGGCTGGAGGAACGAAGGGCAAAGTAATCAGCATTTCGTGTAGGCGCGCAAATGATGTAGTTTGCTCGCGAGCCCTATTGAGATCTAGAAAGGAGATTTCGAATGCAAACACGATTCCCTCAGTGGACGAGACGATTTCAAAAAACTCATGGAAAAGTCTGGCGCGCATTTCAAAAACTCGGAGAGGAATGTCACCGTGCCGGTCCGCTGGACACTCGCTCTCGGCGGCTGGTCAAGATCGGGATTGCCGCAGGTTCCGGCTCCGAAGGCGCGATGCATTCCGCGGTGCGAAACGCTTTGGCCGAAGGCGTCTCGCGGGACGAGATTCGCCACGCCATATTGCTATCCATCACCACAATCGGATTCCCAAATGGTCAAGCGGCGCTTAGCTGGGCGGAAGATGTGATGCGCAGAAAATGAGGGACTTCCCAAGACAGGTGCAGTTTGCCGAATGGCTCTGCATCACTTGGCACGAGCTTGTCTCGCAAAGTGTGCCTTATCCGAGTGTCTCAAGCTAAGGGTTCAGTCCAGCGTTCATCCCGGCTCGTGTTCAGCCGTTTTGAGTTTTGGCGAACGACAGCAAGGATAAAGTTGAATTCGCCAATTCTCGCGTATATTCTCCGAACATGCACAGGAACAACACGGTCTTGGCCGTTGATGCGGGTGTCACTATCAGCGATCCACTGCGGCATTTGGTTGTCTGCCACGATCGGATCGAAGAACATTTGCAAATCCTAGAGAGAGTAATCCCCCATCTGCGTTCTGATTCCGAACAGAAGCGCCAGGAAGTCCGTGAGGCCCTGGACAAGGCGCTACAGTTCCTCGATGCAATGGGACATCTTCATACTCAGGATGAAGAGGAGTCGGTGTTTCCCCGCCTCCTGGCCAACGGTCGCGACGAAGGACCCGCTTTGACGGAGCTGATGACGATGCTTGAAAGTCAGCATCGGGAGAAAGAGGCGGTGTTCGCGAAGCTGGCGGCCCATGTAGCGGCCTTCCCTCCCGCGCCCTTGCCCCCGTCGCTAGAGCAGGCCTCCCGTTTTGAGGGTTTGGTATCCCAACTAGTGGATCTTTATCGGCTCCACATCATGGTCGAG
>PKUY01000148.1 GCA_003131705.1 Acidobacteriota bacterium
GCGTTGCCCAGCTGCGACAATTGACGGTCGAGGAGTTGGCCGCCGAGCTGCCGCGCGCGCAAGCGCAACGGGTCTTTGAAGGATTGCATGCACCGCCATCGGACGCTTCAGCTCCATCGCACACATGATTCAGTAAAATCCGCCCGGGGCGTCAACAAAACGCCGCTTTGCTATCGTTGCACTTCCCAGCCTAGGCTCTTTCATGTCCCCGATTCGCTCCCGCCGCAGAACAGAAGGTCAACTTCAACGCAAGCTGGATCTGCCGTGAGGCGGTGGATGTAGAAGTAATCACGCCCGCAGTCGCGCTCGTAAAGGTCGTCGGGATCGGGTTCGCCAGACTGCCGCGTGTGCCCGCGAAAACGCCTGCGGCCGGATACCAGAATAATAACGAAGCGTAGTGCCGACGTAGCGAGGCAGCACTGAGTCCACGAATCTTCAGGATGACTCGTTTTACAGAATCTCTCGCCCGAGGGACCAAGGTGTCACGGAGAATTTATTTTGCGAAGACTCGCCAGCAACGTAGACGCAGCACTGTGTGCGTTGCCCAGTCTGTTCCGCAGAACAAAAGATGGAGAGGAGGACGTATGTCCCTTAAAAAAACCGCAGCCACTGTGTTGCAGGGAGCAAGATTGTGCCTGGCGACCTTGGCCTTGGCGCAATTTGGCCTCCTGGGGCCATTTGCCAGCTCGGTACAAGCACACGAAGAAGGAAGATCAAAAACCCCGATCAAACACGTGATCATTATTGTGGGAGAAAACAGGACGTTCGACCATATTTTCGCCACGTACCAACCCAAGGGCGGTGAGAGTGTGGATAATCTTCTGTCCAAAGGAATCGTCAACCCGGATGGCACGCCGGGGCCGAACTTCAAACTGTCGTACCAATTCTCCGCCGATGCTACTGACGGTCCATTGTTTCAGTTAAGCCCGAAGAAGAAAGTGCTCTACGGGTTGTTACCGGCGCCGCTGAACGGAGGACCGACGAACGTTTGCTTGGACAACAAAATGTGCACATTAGGGGATGCAACGTCATCGGAGAACGGACTGGACCTGAATTATTACCAATTCCTGCTGACAGGTGGGACGGGACTGACAGGAAAGGTGCCGGACACCCGGATAAAGGGAGTACACAGTGCGGCACCTTATTCGACGCTGCCGCCGGGCCCGTTCGAGTTGACGAACTCTTCGACGTTTCCGTATGACGCGTATGCGGCGAGTCCGGTGCACCGGTTCTACCAGATGTGGCAGCAGTTCGACTGCGACGCATCGCACATCTCGAAGCTGCATCCGAGCGGGTGCCTGGCAGATTTGTTCACCTGGACGGAAGTAACGGTGGGCTCAAACAATAACGGAAAGCCGCAACCACCGAACTTCAGTACGGATTATGCGCCGGGCAAAGCGACGACGGGCGAAGGCGCGACGACGATGGGCTTCTACAATGTTCTGAAGGGCGACGCGCCGTATTCGAAGTTCCTGGCCGATCACTATTCGATGAGCGATAACTACCATCAGCCGGCGATGGGTGGAACCGGCCTGGACAGCATCATTTTGGGCTTCGGAGACGCGATCTGGTTTAGCGATGTAAACGGCAATCCCGCCGTGCCTCTCCACAATGCGAACACATTTGCGGGTGGCCCGGTGGACGAAATCGAGAATCCAAATCCGGTTCGGGGCACCAATAACTTTTGGATTCAGGACGGATATGGTGGCTTCGGGGTCAATGGCGCGTCGATGGGCGTGTATGGCGGAGGCTCCTATAGCAATTGCTCGGATCTCACAATGCCCGGAGTGGCGCCAGTCGTGAATTACCTTCGCTCACTGCCGAGGCCGATCGATCCTAATTGCGACCCCGAACATTACTACCTGTTGAACAACTACAACCCCGGATACTTTGGCGATGGAAGCAACGCGTACATCGATACAAACCCAAACAACACACCGTTTACGATTCCTCCGACGAAGCAGCGGAGCATCGCGGACGTGTTGCTGGAAAACAATGTGTCGTGGAAGTCGTACAACGATCAGTGGAACCAGTATCTGACGGACAAATATCAATTGGACTATGGAACGGTAGGCCCGAACAGCGATCAGTACTGCAACATTTGCAACCCGTTTCAGTACCAAACCCAGATCATGACGAATGCCACTATCCGCACGGCACACATCGTGGATTCGGCGGATCTGTACACGGATATCCAGAACGGAACCTTGCCGNNGTGGCCTCTTCGAAGTGGAACCTGTATGAAGGGTTCGTGAAGAAGATCGTGGACGCGGTGCAGGCCAACAAGGAATTGTGGGGAAGCACGGCAATCTTTATCACAGCGGATGAGGGCGGAGGCTACTATGATTCGGGGTACGTGCAGCCACTGGATTTCTTCGGCGACGGAACGCGCATTCCGCTGATCGTGGTCTCACCGTACACGAAGCCTGGGCACATTTCGCACTCGTATGCGGACCATGTCTCGCTTCTGAAATTTATCGAGCGGAACTGGAACCTCCCTACGATCAGCAAACGAAGCCGTGACAACCTACCCAACCCAAAGGCCGATTGGGACAGCCCTTATGTTCCCGAGAACAGTCCGGCGATTGGCGATCTATTCGACTTGTTTGACTTTGACAAGAATCACGATCACAGTCACGATTGAGTTAGAAACATAGTCGAAAACGCCTCCGGTGGAGATGTGTTCCGCGCCGGAGGCGTTTGTTTTTTTTGCGGGGATGGGACGCGGTCAGGGTTGGACCTGGGAAAAGGCATCACCCGAGCGTTGAACGATATCTCAGACACGACCGCTTTGCGGCGTTCTCTTGCCTGTTCCCGGAGGGCTGTGCTACTGTCGAATCGAGAGGTGCAATATGGCGGACAACAACGTTGGTTCCAAAGTCAGCTTCTTCATGGTGGGGTTGGGCATTGGCGCACTTATAGGCATTCTTTTCGCACCCAAGTCCGGCGAAGAGACGCGCGATTACCTCACGTCGAAAGCGGACGAGGGCAAGGAATTCGCGCAGAAGAAAGCGCGGGAATTGCGCGAGCGCGCGGAAGACCTGATCGAGCGCAGCAAGGACATCATGGCGCGCCAGAAGGATTCGATCAGCGCCGCGGTCGATGCCGGCAAGGAAACCTACAAAAGAGAAGCTAAGGCGTAACGGCTAAAGCTTCATCGCTTTTTGGAGGCGTTCGAATGTCCGGCTGGGTCGAAGCATTCATCGTAATCGCGGCGATCGCCATCGTGGTTCAGGTGGCGATTCTGCTCGCGCTGGTTTTGCAGGTCCGAGTTGCCATTCAGAATTTCACGCGTATCGCGTCGCAGCTTCAGGCGCGCATCGATCCGATCCTTCTCCGCACGAACCGCATCCTGGAGGATTCCGAAGACCGCATCGCCAGCATCATGAGCGATGCAGCGGAACTCACCAGAGTGGCGCGAAGCCAGGCGCAAAAGGTCGATCGCGTTTTCACCGACACCCTCGACCGGCTGCGGATTCAGGTGGTTCGCGCGGACCAAATTCTTACCGGTACACTTGAAGTAATCGAAGAAGCGGGCACATCATTCCGCGAGAAGTTGTGGCAGCCGATACATCAGGCGTCCGCGGTGCTCAAGGGCTTTCGCGCTGGACTCGATTTCATCCGCGGCTACCAACGGCGCAGGCCTGAAGAGGATCCGGCGACCCAGGACGAAGAACTCTTTATCTGAAGCTGCCCGGCGGGCGAAACCCGTTTCGCCAAGTCCAGAAGTTACTTCCTCCTTTACAACGTCCTGCGTTGGCTAACGCTCATCCTTAGAATTTGTCAGTTTGCGATCCAACCGCCGCCGAGCACTTGCTCGCCAGAATAGAACACCGCAGCCTGGCCGGGCGTGATGGCGCGCTGCGGCTCGCGAAACGCGATCCGCGCGGTGGTGGCATCGAGGGGCGTGATTTCCGCTTCAGCGGGTTCATGCCGATTGCGGATTCGCACTTTCGCGTGGATCGGCGCATCAGGCGCGGCGAAAGGAATCCAATTCACGTTGCGGACTTCGCACGTCTCTCGCCGCAAATCCGAATCCTCGCCGACGATGAGCCGGTTGTTTGCGCGGTCGAGCGCAACAACGTACACGGGATGCCCCACGGAAAGGCCAAGCGCGCGGCGCTGCCCAACGGTGTAGTGATGCAGCCCCTGATGGCGGCCGAGGACGTCGCCAGACGTCGATACGATGTCACCCGCTTCGCCTAACTTTCCATCGACGGGCGCGCGCTGCTCGCCACTCAATTCACTTCCCTGCTCCTGCAAATAGCTCTCGATGAAGCGCACGTAGCCGCCCGCCGGGACAAAACAGATTTCCTGACTCTCGGGCTTGTCGGCAACAGGCACGGCGAGACGGCGAGCGATCTCGCGAACCTCCTGCTTAGTCATTTCGCCGAGCGGAAATTCGGCTCGCGACAGCTGTTCCTGCGTCAAACCGAAAAGAAAATACGATTGGTCCTTCGAGTCGTCGACCGCGCGAAAGAGTTCGTAGCGCCCCGTTTCGGAATTATGGCGAACGCGCGCGTAGTGCCCGGTCGCAATGCGCGCGGCGCCAATCTGCCGGGCGGTGGTGAGAAGCTGCTCGAACTTCACGTCATTGTTACAGTGCGTGCAAGGAATCGGCGTGCGGCCGGCCAAGTAGTCCTCCACGAACGGCCGGATCACGGTCTGCTCGAATGCTCGCTCGAAGTTGACCACATAGAACGGAATGCCAAGATGCTCGGCGACGCGCCGTGCGTCATACACGTCATCAATCGAGCAACAGCGGTGCTGCACTGGTGCGTCGCCGCGAAGCTCAGGAAGGCGGCGCTGATTCCAAAGCTGCATCGTGAGGCCGATAATCGGCTGTCCCCACTCTCGGAGGAGAGCGGCTACGGTCGAGCTATCGACGCCGCCAGACATGGCAACAGCGACAGCGTTCGCCGTCAAATCGGCTTTTTCCTCAAAAACCGGCACTCCGGAAATGTTGCGATTAGAATGAGGCTCCATCGTTTGTTTACAGTGAGTTACGTGGGATTCTAATTCCTGGATGTTGCGATTAGAAATCCGAGCGAGCCGCGGCGCGGGCGGCTCTTTCGAGCCACCGCTTCGTCCTGCCCTGCGCTCGGTTTTCGACAATAAAATCATCCTTCGATAGTAGTATGAGGAACGGCGATTGCAAGGGTGAGCTTGGTGTAAAGAATTCCTGGAATCGGCGCAACGTTCACTGGGAAGGCGCGGCTAGCGCCGCGTGCGAATCTCGCGATGCCTCGGACGTTCGGGGCGAAAGCGCGCGCAGACGTTCGACAACCGAGGGGATCACGCTGATCGCGTAATCGATTTCCTCGGCTGTGGTCCCTCGGCCGAGGCTGAAACGCAAGCTCGAGCGCGCATCGTCAGCGGAAAGCCCGGCCGCGAGAAGCACGTGCGAAGGCTCGGTCGAGCCCGAAGAGCAAGCCGCGCCGGTGGAGCATGCAATGCCCTGCAGATCGAGCGAAATGAGCAGCGCCTCGCCGCCAGCGCCAGAGAAAGTCATACTGATGGTGTTGGGGACGCGGTTGGTTCGATCGCCGCTCACGCGCGCACCGGAAATGCGGTCCAGCAGTGAAGTTTCCAAACGATCGCGAAGCGCACGGATGCGCGCGGCGTCCTCCACGAGCAATTTGCGCGAAAGCTCGGCCGCTTTTCCGAGGCCGACAATTCCCGGAACGTTCTCGGTGCCTGGGCGACGGTCGCGCTCGGCGTGCCCCCCATAAAATCGCCGTTCGAGCGGCGTACCGGGCCGAACGTACAGAGCGCCGACGCCCTTTGGGCCACAAAACTTGTGCGCCGAGATCGAGAGCAAATCGACTCCCAGCAGGTTCACGTCGAGCGGAACTTTCCCAGCCGATTGCACCGCATCGCAATGGAAACCTACTTTCGCCTGCGCGGCGATGCGTCCAATTTCGGCAATCGGCTGGATCGTGCCGAGTTCGTTGTTCGCGTGCATCACGCTGATCAGAACGGTTTCGGGCCTCAGCGCCCGGCGAATCTCTTCCGGATCGACCATCCCTTGCGAATCCGGGTCGCGGCGGACGGGCACTACTGTAGTTTCGATTCCCTGCCGTTCGAGCTCCTCGCAGCTATGCAGAATGGCATGGTGTTCGATCGAAGTTGTGATCACATGCTTGCGCGGCTTCGTCGACGCAGCCACAGCGCCAAAAAGCGCCAGATTGTCAGCTTCTGTGCCACCGCTTGTGAAGACGATCTCGTTCGGCTTCGCGCCGAGCAGCGCGGCGACCNNCGCGCGGCGTCAACGGCGGCGCGCGCGCGCTGTCCTGGCGAGTGCACGGAGCCGGCGTTGCCAAAATGTTCGGCAAAGTACGGCAGCATGGCTTCGAGGACAGCTGGGTCGACGGGCGTAGTCGCGTTGTAGTCAAGATATGCGCGCATGCAAAAACCTCGGAGTAGTCAGAATAGCGGGTGCGCGAGAGACGGTCAAGCCAGGACCATCCCGACCTGGCACTTGCGATACAGTAAGCGTGTGTCAGGAAGCCAGCGACTGGAACTTTTCGGTATGCCCCTGCGTATTCACATGCAAGAGAGGTGAGCGATGTCACAAACCGGACCCCAGATGGGACAAGCGACGGGCGGGTTTTCTGGACCACCTATGGGAAGGCCACGGCACAGGTCATTCGCGGGCCCCATCCTGCTGATCGCGGTGGGCATTACCTTTCTGCTGGCGAATATCCTGCCCGACTTCGATCCGTGGCCGATCACTGTGCGGTTCTGGCCGCTGGTGCTGATTTGTCTCGGCCTCGGGATGATATGGGACAGCCACTATCGGCATCAGAATCCTGGCCAGGCGTCTGGTCCACCGCCCCAGCCGCGGATTACCGGAACCGCCATTGCCTGGATACTTGTGCTCACGTTCTTCATTCTTGCCGCGTGGCACGGAGGCCCTCGACATCGAGGATGGGGATGGGGCCGGGACGGCCGCAATTTTGGCCCAGGTGCACATTATTCGCACGACACCCAAAGTGTGGACTTGCAGGGCGCGAAGTCCGTCAGCGCTGAATTGCAGTTGGGCGCGGGGACGCTGAACCTAAATGGAGGATCGAACCATTTGCTCGATGCGGACTTCCGGTATGGCCGGTACGAAGGGAAGCCGACTGTGGATTACACAGTGTCTGGAGATCACGGCCAACTGACACTGACGCAGAATTCGCAGAATGACAATCACATGCACTTTGGGGGCGGGGACGACGACTGGGACCTGCGCTTGAGCGACGCTGTTCCGATCGACATGAAGATCAATATGGGAGCAGGCGAGGGCAATCTACAGCTCAATGGAGTGAATCTAAGTCGCCTGGATATCCAAATGGGCGTCGGCGAGTTGCATCTGGATCTGACCGGCGAGCGAAAGAGCAACCTCGAGGCAAATATCCAGGGCCGCGTGGGATCAGCGACGATCCATCTGCCCAGCGCCATGGGAGTACACGTGAACGCCGAGGGCGGAATTGGCGCCGTGAACGCGCATGGGTTGAAGCGAGATGGAGACGCATACGTGAACGACGCCTACGGCAAATCGCCAACCACCATCGACATGACCATCCACGGCGGCGTTGGAGAGATCAACCTTTTCGAAGACTGAGAGCGCGGCAAACCGCGCCGCTACCTACATCCCGATAGGCACACACGTTTGTGAAGGTCCGTTACTCAATCGCGCCACCCGCTATGGTTGGCTTTGACAGCGACCCCAGCCTCCGTTAGCGTCGAAGATAGAGGCGTTGCTGTTCCCTCCGGGCGCCCATACCCACACAGGAGCCAAACTTGGCGCGGCCTATTGTTACGCTGACGACGGATTACGGCACGAGCGACCATCTGGTCGGGGTCATGAAGGGCGTGATCCTGAGCATCAATCCCGAAGTGACCATCGTGGACATCACGCACAGCGTGATCGCCCACGACATTCTCGANNCCCCCTCGAAAACGGTCCACGTGGTCGTGGTCGACCCCGGTGTGGGGACCGAGCGCCGTCCGATCCTGGTGGCGGCCGACCAGCACTATCTGATCGCGCCTGATAACGGCGTGCTCTCGTCCGTGTACGATCAGTCGGAAGCGCTCTACGTCTGGAACATCATTTCCGAGCACTATTTCCGCCAGCCAGTGAGCAACACCTTTCACGGCCGCGATATTTTCGCTCCTGTAGCGGCGTGGCTTACAAAATCGTGGCAAACGGCTGCCTTCGGCANNGGACTTCGTGCGTTTCGCTATCCCCACGCCGAAAGTGAACGGCAACACCATCAAGGGCATGGTTCTGCGCGTCGATCATTTTGGAAATCTGATAACGAATCTAACTGCCACGGATGTTCCAGCTTTGGCGTCGGCTGACGGGAAGTTCATTATTCGCGCCGGGAATGGCGCGATCACGAAAATGGTTTCCACGTTTGCCAAGGGAGCCGCGG
>PKUY01000006.1 GCA_003131705.1 Acidobacteriota bacterium
ATTGCGGACCTTCCATGCACACGTATGTTCCGCCCCTGTGGACCTTCACGCCTGCGCGATCGCACGCCTCCGCGATATGCGCGGAGAGGCGCGGGCAGGTCGGCTTGTCGAAACCAACGTGCGCTACGACGCCGCCGCCGAAAAAGGTAGCGATCCTGCCACGCGTGCGGTCGAAAAATTGATCGGGAATCAGAAATTCGAGGGGCGGACGATCTTCGCGCAGCGATCCGACGGCACTCACGGAAATGATTCGCTCGACGCCCAACATTTTCAGCGCGCAGATGTTGGCGCGATAATTGATCTCGCTGGGCGAAAGGCGATGGCCGCGCCCGTGTCGCGACAGGAACGCGACGCGTTTGCCTTCGAGGGTGCCGACAATTATCGCGTCCGAGGGATCGCCGAACGGAGTTTTCGCGTGAACTTCATGCGTATCGGTGAGGCCGGCCATGTGGTAGAGGCCGCTGCCACCGATGATCCCGATTTTGACGGCTTCTTTTTTGCCACCCACTTTCGATTTACTTGGCGATTTAGAGGGCGATTTTTTCTTCGGCATTCGATCTCCTGGGTTGGTGTACGGAGTTTGGCGACGGAGGCGAGAAATCCCGGGGTTGAGCCGTTCCTGCGTCCCTTCCTGGGTCAGGGCAAGCAGGGCGGGAGGGACAAATTCCGGAGCGCGGCCCCCCGGAAATGTTGCGATTAGAACGGTGCGCCGTTGTTTGTTTACAGCAAGTTACGTCGGATTCTAATTCCGGGATGTTGCGATTAGAAATCCGGATGAGCCGGGGCGCGGGTGGTTCTTTCGAGCCACCGCTTCGGCCTGCTCTGCGCCCGGTTTTCGACAATATAATCACCCTTCGATAGTAGTACCAGGAACGGCGATTGCAAGGGTGAGCTTGGTGTAAAGAATTTTTGGAATCGGCGCACGAGCAAGAACCGAGTACTTGCGGCGATAGAAGCATCGCATAGGAGCTGAAAGCTCCGACCACTTGAACTAGTCGACGGTGACCGGCTCGGCGTCCCACGCGCCCTCGCGCTCGCGCAGATAAGCGGCGGGAACGCGCGCATCGTGCGCAAAAATCGCGAGCCAGCCCTCGCGCACGACTTCGGGAATCCATCGCTTCTTGTTTTCGAGCGTCGTCATTGGGTAGAGATCGTAACCCATAATCCACGGAAGAGGGAGATGGGCGGCTGTGGGCACCAAGTCCGCGAATAGGAACGCCGTCTTGCCGCCGCCGGTGAGCTTCACGCACTGCATGTTCGCGGTGTGGCCGGAAACGCGAATGAGCTCGACGCCGGGCGCGATAACAGTATCTCTTTCGAGAAGCGCAAACATTCCAACGGCTTCCAGCGGTGCGTAATTCTCTGGAAAATAGCTGGCGCGGTCCCGCTCGTTCGAATCCATGGCGTGCTCGAATTCGCCGCGCTGGACCACGTAGCGCGCATTGGGGAATACCGGGACAACCTTGTCATTCTCGAAGCGCGTGTTGCCGCCGCAGTGGTCAAAGTGGAGGTGCGTGTTGACTACGATGTCGATGTCCTCGGGACGCACATCGTAATCACGCAGACCGTCCGCGAGGTATGGGCCGTCGAGGCCGTAAATGTCGCGCAGCTTGGAACTCATTTTGTCGCCCGCGCCAGTTTCGACCAGAATTCGCTTCCCTGCTGTCTTGATCAGCAGGCAGTTCATGGACAGAGTGATGCGGTTGCGCGAGTCGGGCGCCATTTTCTTTTCCCAGAGCGGGCGCGGGATCACGCCAAACATCGCGCCGCCATCGAGCAGCACGCGCCCCGCGGAAATAATATGAACTTCGAGTTCGCCGAGTTTCAAATCGCAGCTCCTATTTCGTGATGCAGATCAATAACAGGCGCAGACAAGAATAATTCAAAAGCTGAAAGTGCGGAGTTGAAAGTTATCCGCGAATTGAACGTGCGACGGCGACAGGGGACCACCGCAGAGACGCAGAGGGCCCAGAGAAACCGCGAATCGGCAAATGGAAGCGCCTTCGCGAAGCTCAAGAGGGATCCTTCGCTGCGCTCAGCATGGCGGACAAGTCATAGCCTCTGCAGCGGCGGCCTTCAGGCGGCGTCGGTTTTGTGTGGAACGCGACAGAAGCGCGGTTCGCCGACGGTTCGGCTCCGCCCACCACAGGTCCCTTGTTTTAGCGAGGCTCTCGCGGCAAAGATGACCCAAGGCAGCCGGCAAAATGTGTGCGGGCGTGAATGATCGGTCGTTCGCTATGGCGGATGACGATCCTTGTCGGATCGTCACAATCGATAGAGGATTTCGTTCACGGCGGCGTAGGGGTCCTTCTTGCGCGTAGCGACTTCGGACGCAAGCGCATCGAAATCGCTTTCGCTGATGTGAGTCGCCACGCGCTCGATGAGACGCGCATGCAACAGCCGAAGGAGCCATTCCTTCCAGTAGGCGATTTCCCGTGCGCTTCGGTTCGGCGCGCTCGCAAAATGCTGGCGGAAGGCCGCGATCTGGTGTGCTAATTCGTCGATTCCCTGCCCCTCCGTCGCGACCGTACGGACCACGGGAGGTTTCCAGCCATCGCATTCGGGGACGATCTGCAAAATCGCGCGGAGACGCTGTTCAAATTGGCCTGCTCCTTCGCGATCGCATTTGTTCACTACAAAGATATCGGCGATTTCCATGAGTCCGGCTTTGAGACTCTGCACATCGTCGCCCATTCCCGGGACGAGGACCACGATCGTGCAGTCCGCCAGGCGCACAATTTCAATTTCACCCTGGCCCACACCGACCGTCTCGACCAGGATCGTGTCCTTGCCTGCGGCGTCCAGAAGTAATGCCGTATCACCCGCGGCCTGGGCGAGCCCGCCCAGATAGCCGCGCGTAGCCATCGAGCGGATGAAAATGCCTTCGTCACCGGCGTGTCCCTGCATGCGAATGCGATCGCCGAGGATCGCGCCGCCGGTGAACGGGCTCGATGGATCGACGGCGATGATGCCGACGCTCTTCTTTTCCGCGCGATAGTGGTCGGCGAGGCGATCGACGAGCGTGCTTTTGCCCGTTCCGGGAGCGCCGGTGATTCCGACGCGGCAGGCGCGCCCGGTGTAGGGAAAAAGCGCCTTCAGCAGAGCCTCGGCATCACTCGTTTGATTTTCGATCGCGGAAACGGCACGGGCAATGGCGCGGACGTCCCCGGCGCGAATTTGTGCGGCCCAGTTTTCAAGCGTGGTGGTCATTTTGGGTGCACTGCAACTTGCCGACGGGTTCGAATTCGAATTGCGAGTTTACCCTGAATGGCTAACTCCGAGAGGGATTTTCGCTGGGCGGACTAGGGGGGGGTCGCCCTAGCGACGTTTGCCGGCCGGCTCGCGTTCTTCGCGCCGGCTTTGCCAGCGCCATGCTCTTCGTAGGCTTTGATGATGCGCTGGACGAGATTGTGGCGAACGACGTCGTGCTCGTCGAAATAGACCATCGAGATGCCGTCGATGTCGCCGACCACTTCGATGGCTTCCACAAGTCCCGACCGGCGCGCGTCAGGCAGATCGATCTGGGTCACGTCGCCCGTGATCACGGCTTTGGAATTAAAGCCAAGCCGAGTGAGGAACATTTTCATCTGCT
>PKUY01000239.1 GCA_003131705.1 Acidobacteriota bacterium
ACGTCATGTCGATGGCTTCCTGGACGTCGCCACGCGTTTCCGCCAGGACTTTGCCCATCTCACGCGTCATGTCTTTCGCGAAATCTTCCTTTCGCTCCACCAGAAGGTGAGCGGCATGAAAAAGTATTTCGCCACGCTTGGGCGCGGGCGTCAGCCGCCATTTCTTGTACGCGGCCCTGGCGGCGTCCACAGCCTGGGTAACGTCCGCTTCGGTCGACGCCGGGAACATTGCCACCAGCTCGTCCTTGTTCGCGGGGTTGCGGTCCTCGATGCCCTTGCCGCCGCGAGCTTCGACGTTCTTTTCCAGTTGTTCCAGGTAATAATCGAGATGATTGAGNNATGTAGTTCTTGAAAACTTTCGGGGCAAATGTGCTGGTCATGGCGTTTCCTCCGGGGGACGTGCCTTCGCATCGGGGTGTGCACTTGCGGCGTCGTAAATCGACACTGCGGCGCACGAACTATTTCAGGGTAACAACCACGAGGCGGAGCCGTCAACGCAGGGGGAGCTACTTCTGTGGGAGCTTTGTGTCCGCAGGAGAAACCGCGGAGGTATTTGCGGCAGTCGTGGCGGTGCCAGTTGCAGGTGCTGAGGACTGCGACGTGGGCGCTGCTGGCGCGTTGGATGTCGGCGCAGGATTCGCCGATGGGGACTTAGGCTTCGGTGCCGAAACCCCCGCGATGTCCGAGCCCAGTCCAAGTTTTTGCAGGGTCGGAGCGTCGAGTTTGCCGTTCGCCTCGATGCCGTTCGCAGATTGGAATTTCTGCACGGCGGCTACCGTGTTCGAATCCCATTTGCCGTTCGGGTTACCCTGATAGTAGCCGCCACGCGAGAGCGCCGACTGGATTTCGGAAATGCGGTCCGGAGTGGGCGCCTTTTGCTTCGGCCCGCTCTTGCCATGGCGCTTTTTTTTGTGGCTGGACCTCTGTGACGGGGGCCGCGCAGAAGTGGTTGAAGAACTTGTCTGCCCCGCGCGAGCATCCGCGAGCGCCACGCCTGACAAAGGCGCGAATGCGAGCGCGGTGCACACGGCGATGGACAGCCATTTCATCGGATCGCCCCTCTTCCATTGACGCTGATTCCCAAGATTTTGCCGCCCCGGTCCCTTAACTTCAATTATCGCGATTTTGCTGGGTGACTCAAGCCGCGCAGCGCTCAGCGAGACGTATGAGGTAACGGGGAAAACACGCGGGAATCCGCTCGTGGCTGGAGCCGCGAATTTGAATTACGGGCGCCTTCGACTTACCGCAATTCGCCTGGATCGAGTCCTGCATGTCGCGCGTCGTCTTCGACGTTGCCAATCTCGCTCTGCAGTTCGTTCGCGCGATTGTTGAGTTGATCGAGTAAGTTCGCCGTCTGATTTGTGGCCTTGCCGAGCGCGGGCAACTGCAAGGTGACGCCTTTGGATGCGGCTTCTGCCTGCATCGCGGCGAGCGTCTCTTGAGTCTGCTCCAGTTCGTCGGAGCGTTCGCGATACGTCTCCGCTATCGCCGCGCGCTGTTCTTCGGGACTCATCTGATTCCCAACCTGCACGCGCCCGCGGCCCTCGACGAAGATTCCTGGCGGCAATCCACTGCGACGCGCGGTGTCGTCGAGCGAATCCATTTGCTGCAGGAGCTCCTGCCGCTGCGCTTCGAGCTGTGCGATTAAATTGTCCGTTCCCACTCCCTCGCACGGCGCGGCGATGTTCAATCCGGTCGGCAATCCTTTGCCCGTCGCCCGAAAGTTTCGCAGTTGCTGCTCCCCGCTTTCAATGCTCGCCAATTCGGACTCAAGGGGCGCCACCTGCTGCGCATACTGTTGCAGGTCCTGCTCCGGATTGATCGGCCCGCTCGCAACCGCAGATTGGAGTGCGCCCGTTGCTGCTTGTCGGCTTGTCGTCGGTAAAGCGCTCGTCGTTTGCGCCGGTCCTGCAGCGCCGATTTCTTGAAACTCTCCCCCGGCGGGCGTGAAATCGTCGTTCGTCCAAATCTTCTTCTCTTCGTCGGGCTTTGGCCGCGGCGAGGCAGCGGACTTAGCTGCCGCTGAAGCCCCGGCGTTAGCTGCGCCTCCGGCGAAGGTTTTTACAGGAGTCGCAAGACTTACGCTTACAGCGATGGTAGCTAGCAGCGGAAAGAAGACGCGCCCGGATATTCGCATGGCAGACCTCCCCTAGTTTGGGCTGAGTCGCGGGGAGCTGCAGTATCACACAAGGCTGCGGTGGCGGGCAAGCCGCGTCAGGGTGAAAAGGTCAGCCTGGCTAAGAAGCCGGCCGCGCCGAAAATGGATCGCGTTGCGAGTTAATGGGTCGATGGAATCGTGCCAGCCAGAAAGAGTGTCAGCACCCGTTCTGTCTCAGAACGTCGCGCGACTTTGAACAGCACGTCCTCGCCCGGTTTCAGCCTCGCCATCTGCGTGTGGTAGTCGACCAGCGAACTCACAGGCGTGTGGTTAATCTCGATGATGACGTCTCCGCGAGCAAACCCGACATCCTCGGCAAAAGTTGCGGGCTCAACCTCCGTGATCACGGCGCCGGCTATCTTCCCCATCCCAAGCTTGTGCGCCAGGTCGCGAGTCAGTTCCTCCGTGTGCAACCCGTATTGCCCCGCATCCTGGCTCTGATCGGGCTGCCCTTCATCGCTTTCCGCCGACTGCGGGAAAATCTTCGAGCGATCCGCGACGGTCAGCGTCACGTCCTTCGCTTCTTTGTTACGCACGTAGTGAATCTGGACGGACTGCCCGATTGGCGTCTGCGCGATTGGATTCACGAGGTCCGCGCCAGTGTGTACCGGCTGGCCGTTCACGCTCGAAATCACGTCGCCCGCTTGCAGCCCGACTTTGTCTGCGGGGCTGCCAGGCTCAACCGCTTCAATTACGATTCCGTACGGCGCGCCGAGCTCCCTCATCAACACCGGATTGACGCTATTCTCTTCCTGGAAAGNNCCGATCGAGCCGCGAATCACTTTCCCACCCGTAACAAGCTGGTTGTAAACCGTAATCGCCGTGTTCGACGGCAATGCAAATCCCACGCCTTCAAATCCCCGGCTGCCCGTGTAGATAGCCGTATTGATGCCGATCACTTCCCCGGCCATGCTGACCAGCGGTCCTCCGGAATTGCCCGGATTGATGGCTGCGTCGGTTTGAATGAATCGCTGAAACTGATGGCCTAGGTTCGACCGGTCTTTCGCGCTTACGATTCCAGCGGTAACCGTGGAACTCAATCCGAAGGGGCTGCCGATGGCCAGCACCCAGTCGCCCACTTGCACTCCGTCGGAGTTGCCGAGCCTAGCGACCGGCAGATCGTGATCGGACTCAATCTTGATGACCGCGAGATCGGTGTCCTTGTCCGTTCCGATGACCCGCGCGCTGTAATGATTCGCATCGCCATCCAACGCGACCTGAATCTTCGTTGCCTGATCGATGACATGGTCGTTCGTCAGAATGAATCCCTTCTTATCTACAATCACTCCGGAACCGAGGCTCCGTTCGGCATCCGGCGCCGCATCCGGCGTATCAAAAAAGCGATCGAAGAAATCCTGGAACTGATCGTTCTGGCCTCGTGGCGTCTTGCCGCCGCCTTTCGGCTTTTCAATCACCTGAGTGGTCGAAATGTTCACAACCGCGGGTCCAAGGTTTTTTGAAATACTGGCAAATGCGCCTGAAAGGCTGACCGGATCGGGGATCGCCAGCAAGGAAGATCCGCCGATTGTCTGCGCGTGAGTGGCGAGAGCGCGGCCGGAAATCAAAGTGCCCAGGATGATACCGATGCAGAGCGTGACAGCCACGAGGAGTGACGCGAGAACTTTTCGGCGCCGTGCCCAGCTCCATAGCTCCTGAAATTCGATCCCCATCCTGGTGCTCCTTTGCAGTCGCGCGGGAAAGCGAAAGGGCGATTATAGCACCCCTTGCAAACCTTCATCGGGCGCGCCGCTAGACGTTTGCCGTGATAACAAACGGAACAAGGGCCCTGCACCATGGACGGCCCACTTGGCGTTTGCCATCCGACGAACTCAGGGTTACAGTCTCTGCGCTCCAACCAGGTTTCAGCTTCGGGAAGGCGAAACGAATGACAGCGGATTTCGGCGTCATCGACCATGTGGACAGGCAGGACCGGCCCATTCACGAAACATACGATAGCCGCCTGAAGCTCCTCGAACTCTGCGACAAAGCCGGCTTCAGCACCTTCCACATCACGGAGCACCATTTTACGCCGCTCGGACTCGCACCCTCGCCCATGGTCTTCCTCGCGGCGGCATCGCGCATCACGAAAAACATCCGCTTCGCTCCGTTAGTGTTGATCGCGACTCTCTACAATCCGCTGCGGCTTGCGGCCGAAATCTGCATGCTTGACCACCTCACCCACGGTCGCTTCGAAATCGGGACGGGACGAGGAGTCTCTCAAGTCGAGCTCGGGTTCTACAACGTCACCGAGAGCGAAGCTCCTGCAATCTATGGCGAGGCCATGGAAGTTCTGATGGCCGCGCTGACCAGGGACGTCGTCGATTATCACGGCAAGTATTTCAATTTTTCCAACGTGCCCATGGAAATGAAACCTCTGCAGCAACCGCACCCTCCGATGTGGTACGCCACAAACAGCAGGGAGAGCGCGGCACGGGTCGCGTGCCAGAACATGAACCTGGTTTGTCTTGTGGCCGCCAATGACGCGCGCAAAGTCATCTCGAGTTACAAGAATTCGTGGAACGCGGCGCACGCAGGCAGCGGCAAGAAGATGCCCAAGGTAGGTATCACGCGCCTCGTCTATGTAGGAGATACGGACCAGCAAGCCATGGAACGCGGTTTATTCGGCTCCCGAAAATTTCATGAGAGCCTCGTCTATCTGTGGCGCAAATTCAATGTCACCGGCCCCAGCATTGAAGAGGTGATGCGTGCAGCCGCGGCCACCCTCATCACGGGCACTCCCGCAACCGTGCGGGCGAGGATCGAAAAAGAAATTGAGGAATCCGGGGCCAATTATTTTGTGAGCCGGTTTGCGTACGGTAATCTCACACACGAGGAAAGCGTTCGTTCGCTCGAACTCTTCACCACCGAAGTGATGCCGCACTTTCAAAAGTAAAGGGCATCGCGCGAGGCAACCCGCACTCGCAGCCGCTCGGCGGCAACAAAACGCTCATCAAAGAAACCATTAATCTACCGACGGCAGCGTGGGATCGTTTTCGAGGTCCAGGTCGAGTGGGCGAGGTGCGTACAGGAGTTCGATTGTTTCCTCACCCGCTTTGGGCTCAAGCTTCTTTTGCTCGCGGCGCTCGGCCTTCATGCGAGCCTTTTCCATTCGCTTCATTTCCTTCTGGCGCTTTTGGAAGGTTGTCGTCACGGGAATCTCCTTGAAATCGAATTGCGACGCGGGTGATGCCGCAATACAGAACTAATCGCGCTGGCTGTTACCAGCGAGGCTCGCGCGGTTGGCGCGCAGCTTCGCGGTAGTCTTCATTCGAGAATCGGCCTCGGCCGCCTCCGCCGCGTTCGCTGCCGCCGCGGTCGCCACCACCACGATTATTGCCGCCCCGATCGTTGCCACCGCGATCGCCGCCGGGTCGCGGGCCGCGCGGTGCCCCTGCCTCTTTGGGACGAGCTTCATTCACCTTCAGATTGCGCCCGCCGACATCTTTTCCATCGAGTCCGGCGATCGCTTGAGCAGCCTCGGCATCGTTCGGCATCTCGACGAACGCGAATCCGCGGGATCGGCCGGTTTCGCGATCCATGGCAATGTGCACGCGCGCGATCTGGCCGAATGGTTCGAAAAGCGCACGCAGATCGCTCTCGGTAGTCTGGAAACTCATATTGCCCACGAACAAATTCTTCATACCGTTCTCCTTGCAGATATTCCAGACTGCCAGAGCGTCACCGCAGGGATCGAGCAGGCGCAACTTGCCACAAAACCGAGCGCAAACCGCCTGAACCCCCAAACCGCGTGAGGAGTCGAAATGGAACCACTCGAGGCCAGCCCCAAATCGCAGTTCCAAGCACCCGGGCAGGGCAGCCTACGAGCGTGCATACCCAATATAACACGAGAGGCAAACCCCGACAATCGGGTGCTGCTGAAGTGTGGTTTGTGGCAACGACGCCGGTGACCTGCTCCGGCGCCCGTCGCTGCGGTGTGCTTAGAGAGAGCGCAGGAAATTCAACAAATCCTGCTTCTGCTGATCGCTCAGTGAGTTGAAGAACCGAACGACTTCATTGGCTTCTGATCCCGGGCCGGCATGAGCCTCGATTGCGTTGATCAACCCGCCGTTTCCAGGATTCGAACGGCCATCGTGCAGGAAGAAAACGCGCTGCCCCACTCCCTAGAGGGGAGCGGTGCGGAATTCGTCCGGCCCTGCATTTCCTTGCGAGACTCGATCGGCCAGGCGCAATCCCATGTGGTGCACCAACAGGTCCGAATAAAGCGCCGCATTCTGATTGCTCAATCCTGCGGCCACGCCCGAACCCGACGTCTGCAGAATCGGCGTGTGGCACAGATCGCAATGAACCTGCGAGAAGACGCTCGCTCCGTTCTGAATCGAAGTAAGCGGAGGATTTCCGGGAATCCCGTCCGTGGAAGGCGTCGGCGGTGCAAGCAAACGCATGAACATAGCGAACGCCACCGTATCGCTGGGAATTTGCGCGCCCGACTGCGTGAAATTCGTGGAATCTTCCGGCGTGGCATTGTACAGGCAGGATGCCAGAGGATTCGCCCGCTTGTTCGGGAACAATTCGTTGGTCACTCCCATTTCCACGTTGTAAGCCTCGCCTGCGAAAATCTCCAGCGACTTGTTCTGGGCTTTCCAGCCGAATCGCGTAATGGATCCATCGTTCCCGCTAACGTTGGGATGGCCCTCAATTCCAAGACGATCCTTAAGCGCATCGTTCGCCATCATGTTCGCGGTGATGGTTGAGTCGGAGATGTTTTCGATCAGTCCCGCGCCAAATACCGGCGTGGGAATGCGGAAGATCAAATTATTCAGTTCCTGTGCCCTGTCGTAATCGGGCTGCACCATCGTGCAGCTTGGCGCGTCAGGGCGGCCTGCGATCGTAAAGATGTCGTGCACGCCTCCATCCGGAGTCCGGGTTAACCTGCCGCTGGAAGTGACCACGAACGGAAAGCGCGCTTCACGCACCGGTCCGTCAGCGGTAATGAAAAAAGGAAGTGCGTTTAGCGCCCCGCCATCGGACGCGGCTAGAACCTGCGGATTCGGACCAATGTTTGGATAGGCGTTAGCGTTCGGGCTCGATCCGCCCGCCGCCGGTTGCGCGTGGCATCCTCCGCAGCTATTCGAATTGTAGCCGGGCCCCAATCCCTTGCCCGGTTCACCCGCCATGGCTCCGCTGACCGAATCCACCTGCAGGAAGCGCGTTAGGCCGTCCTGGAAGAACTGGGCCTGCTCCGCGGTCAAACCGGATAGCGGCTGCCCTGAGCCGACGGAATTCGCGCGGACGCCGGGATCGCGCGCTGTGGTCGAGGATGCATTCTGGGGTTGCGGGAATTGTCTCGCAAACTGGAATTGCTGCCCTTGCTGCGCTTGCACCATCAGCGCCGCGCCTAACAACAGCGCCAACAGACTTCCCGCAACCGCCAGGGCCTTCGAACCGTTCATCATCGTGCTTCTCCGCACGCAAGGATGGACTTGCTGGGCCGTTGATCTTCGCGAAAGCGTTCTTCGCGGAACTGCTGTTCGCCAGAATGCTGCTGGGTATTCGCGGCCTGACTTCTGAAAACTGCTTCGCGAATTTGCAACGAATGTCGCAAAGATAAAGCACACGCGGACATCAAACAACTTGCCCGAAGTACAGATTGGGTACAGGTGTTCACATCTGCAAGCAGGTCTGGCTGGGGCGTCCCGGAAACCGTCTCACAAATGGCTAACCTGGAAGAGCGGGGCTTCAGCCACGCCGTCACACTCTACAAAAGGAAGCTTGAGAGTCTGTGGCAACTCGAGCATCTTTGTGGGTCGTGGCTTCAGCCACGACATAAGCTCTGCAAAATGAGAGCGGCTTCAGCCGCTGGAGTTCCGCTTTTGCCGTTCTCACACGGACTCTCTAGCCCCTGAGGTAACGCTCTTCGATCGCTGGTTAGTATGTATCAGACAGCGGCCAGGCAGGCCTTTGGGCGGCGATCCAGAGCGAATCGCTGGTGGGCAATCGATCGAGCAGCGGACGCGGAAGAGTTTCGAAGCCGGCCTGGCGGAGCATCTTGCTCAAGGTCTGCGGCGTAAAATAGTTGCAATGCGCGGGGATGTGATATCCGCACCACTTCATTCCTCGGATCGTCCGATTCCAGCTTGCGTAATTGGGCGTCTTCATCACCGTCACGCCGCCGGGCTTGAGGACGCGATAGGCCGCGCGAAGTCCCGCCAGCGGATTCCATTCGTGCTCGATGTAGCCGAACTGCGTCACCACATCGAAAGTTTTCTCCGGTAAATCGCGGTCGGCAATTTCCGTGACGGGCCCTTCGAGAACTTTCTCCGCTGAAATGCGCCGCCGCGAAATGTCGACGCCTCCCGGACTCAGCTCGATTCCCATCACGTCGAAATATTCCTTCGCGAGCACCAGGAACCCGGCGTCGCCGCAGCCAAAATCAACGAGCTTCCCTTCCCTTCTCGAGCGCAGAGTTTGCGAGAGCATGCGGGAATTCGGTTCCGGCCGCAGCGGCCGCAACAGGCGCGAGAGGAACAGCATCACCGGCTGCTTCTCTTCGCGCCGCAAAACTTCTTTGCCGTATTCGTCCTTCCAATCGTGTTCGCGGGCCTGCACGTCGTAGGCGACTTCGCTGCCGATGAAGACCATCTTGCACCGCGTGCATTCAACAATCTCCCACTGGTCGCGCTGTGCGACGAGCTTGCGGTCGAACGCGCCACACATCGGGCACGCCCGCACCCGCGTTTCGCTCGCAATAGTTTGGCTCGCTGCCAACATGTTTCCGAATGCTCCAAAAGTAGGAAACGTTCGCGCGTTACGAAGCCCGCGGCCTATGAAACATCGCGCGGCGCGAAAATCCCCACAAGAATCCGCGATTCTATCACGCGAAAAGAGCGGGACCCCCGAATCGGCGGCCAGCACAATATCGTGACAGTGGATAAGAGACGCAGAGCGTACAGAGAAAATCAGGGACTGCCCCGGCTCAATCGCCCGCCTTGAGCGCGCTGGGCGTTTCAGGCGGAGCAATTAGCAAGCTCTTCTTTTCCTGGCTGTCATTCGGGCAGAATTTCGCCGCGCCCTTCAATTCCGGGTACTCAGTGCAAAGCGACCGGAGTATGTCCGGGATGTGTTCCCTTCCCAAAACTTGGCCAATCTCGGAGCCCGATGAGAAAAGGCTGACTGCTCACAGCGTTGAAGCGCTGTCCGGGAGGAGTTTGGTAGAAGTCGGCAAGGACCTTAACGTCATCATCCAAAAGATACTTCGCATAAAGGACCGCCAGGCCATCGTTAAACTCCTGCGAAGCGAGTATGCCCACTAACTTTTCCAAGTACGCGTCGACAATTTTCTCCCGATTCGGCGTGGGTGGAAGTGCAGCCAACATGGTCGGCCGCAAGGTCGCAAACATCGAGCGGCCCATACTAGCGGTCTGTTCCTGCAGGTGCATGACGTCGAAGAGATGCAGTATGTCCGTCTTAAACTGCGGGTCAATCGACTGGAGTTCGGACGTCTGAGAATCCTCCGGAGATGAGCCGTCGAGCGCAAATACCACCTGGATCGTCGTATCAACTTCGATGGGTTCGCCGTTGAGCTTTGTCGGTGTGTACTGCCACTGCTTAACCGCATCCATCGCCGCCGCCTTCAAAAGATCGGGCCCCGAGACGTACTGAAGCTCTTTGATTGTGCCGTCTCTCGCGATGACGGCGTGCAGGATCACGGTGCGGGAAATGTGAGCGGCCTTCGCTAGGGGCGGGTAGATTGGCGCCACCTGATGAACGATTGCCGTTTGCGCCACGTTTCCTCCAACGCGGATTCGCATCGGACGCGTTGCAGGCGGTGCGGGCGATGGTGTGGGCGCCGGGCTCTGATCTTGCCCGTGCGCAAGCGTTGCCGTCGACATGGCGAGCCGAATGACCAGCGCAGACGTTCTGAAGTTCATCGGTGCCTCCGGAGCCATATTGATGGACCAGTTACGTCGCCGGGAGTATACGCCGTCGGCTTTCCCCGTCACAAGCGAAGACCCTGCGCAGTGGGCTCTCGGCGGGCAGCGAGTGGTCTGGCGTCAATCGGCGCGGTGCTAGTGTGGACCGATCATCTCGGAGCTAACGGAGGAGTGTATACCCAGTGACCTAGCTACCAGCGCTCCTAGTGGCCGTGCAAGCCGTGCTCGATTGCGAAAGCAATTACGAGCAGCGCCAGCGCCGCCAATATTCCGCCAAGGGATTCCAGCTCGACGGCGAATTCGGAGAGAGTTTCGTGCCACTTCTTGGTCCCGATGTTCATAAGAACCTCCAAACCTTATCGGCCTTATATGTTGGATGCCCGGAAGGAGCAAGTCTGTGCGCTTGAGAACACCCGGCGGAAGAACGCCCGATCCCCAAATGGGCTTTAGCCCCGGCGCGAGGACTCGATAATCTTTGTGGATCGTGGCTTCAGGCACGACATAATTCCGCAAAATCAGTGCGGCTTTAGCCGTTGAAGTTCCGCCGTTGCATTTCCCGGGTTATCCCGGCCGGGCCAAATCTGTCCTTTCGTAGAGTCCGCGCACCGCATGCAAAATGCTAGCCTCAAAGGTGTGTTCGCGGCATTTTGCATTTACCGGGCAAATGGCCGACACGCCGCCACGCGTCTCGGCCGCGCGTCGATGCAGCTCGCGTGTCCACACGCGCGCTTTGCCGGGACGACCTGCGTCAGCGCCGTAGGTGCGGCACCGTCGGACGACGAATGACAGACGAAAGGAGCAAGGAAGTGCCGATGCTTTCGAAAAGAGTCTAAGCCAATCGCAACGCAGCTCCTGCACTGCACCTCGCAGCCACCCCAATCTACAATTTTCTAATCGCCACATCCCGTTATTTGAATCCCATGAAACTCATTCAAAGCAACCGATCGTAATCGATCCTAATCGCAACATTTTCGAGATTTCTTTGTCTTGCCACCTATCGATTCCCCGCCACCCCGCACCCGGTTTGCCGCGAGCAGTACAGCCTTGTTACAATGGCGAGGAAAGGACACAATAGGCGCGCTTATGGCGACTCGCACACTATACGAGAAAATTTGGCATGACCATGTGGTCCACGAAGCGCCGGGACAGCCGTCGCTGATCTATATCGACCGGCACCTCGTCCATGAGGGCACCTCCCCGCAGGCTTTTTCGGGGCTAAAGCTGGCCGGGCGCAGAGTGCGCCGCCCCGAGCTAACTTTCGCGGTGATGGACCATTCCGTTTCGACGAAAAATCGTGCCTTGGCCGTCGTCGATGCGGATGCCGCCGCGCAGTTCGAGGCGCTGGAGCGAAACTGCAAGGAGTGCGGCATCAATCTCTTCGACATGCAGAGCAGGAATCAGGGCATCGTTCACGTGATCGGCCCTGAGCTGGGAATCACGCTGCCGGGCTGCACGATTGTCTGCGGCGACAGCCACACGGCTACGCATGGCGCGTTCGGCGCGTTGGCATTCGGCATCGGGACGAGCGAAGTGGAACACGTGCTAGCCACGCAGTGCCTGTCGTCCTTCAAATCGAAAACGATGCAGGTGGACGTGCAGGGCAAGCGCCCGCGCGGCGTGACCGCGAAAGACATCATCCTCGCCATCATCGGCAAAATCGGAATCGGCGGCGGAAACGGCCACGTGATGGAATACACGGGCGAAGCGGTGCGCGGGCTGTCGATGGAAGGCCGCATGACGATGTGCAACATGTCCATCGAGGCTGGCGCGCGCGCGGGAATGGTCGCGCCCGATAACACGACGTTCGAGTACGTCGAGGGGCGGCCTTTTGCGCCGCACGGAAAAGATTTCGAGGACGCGGTCGAATATTGGCAGTCGCTGGCAACCGATCCCGGAGCGAAATACGACGCGACGGTCACCCTGCGCGCGGCCGATCTCGCGCCGATGATTACCTGGGGCACGAATCCCGGAATGGTTACGCAGGTTACGAGCCGCGTGCCCGAGCCGTCTTCTTTCACCGATCCCGTCGATCGCAAGGCCGCGGAAAGCGCGCTGGTTTACATGGACCTGAAACCCGGCACACCGATGGAAGACATTCGTCTCGACCGCGTGTTCATCGGTTCGTGCACAAATTCACGCATCGAGGATTTGCGCGCAGCGGCGAGAGTTGTTTCCGGAAAACACGTGGCGAAATCACTGAAGCAGGCGCTGGTTGTTCCGGGCTCGCGCGTGGTGAAAACCGAAGCGGAAAAAGAAGGCCTCGACCAGATTTTCCGCGACGCGGGATTCGAATGGCGCGACGCGGGCTGCAGCATGTGCATCGCCATGAACGATGACGTCCTGCTGAGCGGCGAGCGCTCGGCCAGCACGTCCAACCGCAATTTCGAAGGGCGTCAGGGCAAAGGCAGCCGCACGCACTTGGTCAGCCCGGCGATGGCTGCTGCCGCCGCGATCGAAGGGCATTTCGTCGATATTCGTAGCTGGAGAGATTTAGACGGAGCCGAATAGCATGGAACCTTTCATCAAACATACGGGGTTGGTGGCGCCGATCGATCGCGTGAACGTCGATACCGATCAGATGGTGCCGAAGCAGTTCTTGAAGCTCCTGACGCGGCAGGGATACGGCCGCGTTTTATTCTACGATTGGCGCTACCTGCCCGGCGAAAAGCCGAATCCGCAATTTGTGCTGAATTTTCCGCGCTACAAAGGCGCCAGCGTGCTGCTGGCTCGCGCGAATTTTGGCTGCGGTTCGAGCCGCGAACATGCGCCCTGGGCGATTCTCGATTACGGGTTCCACGCGATTCTCGCGCCCAGCTACGCCGACATTTTTTACAACAACTGCTTCAAGAACGGCATCCTGCCGATCCGCGTTACCCAGGACGACCTCGACAAATTGTTCGACGACGCCGAGCGCGGCGCCAATGCCACGCTCANNCTTTCGAACGACCAAATCGACGAGATTTTCAAACGCACCGAAACAAATGAAGGCTATCGCGTCACCGTCGATTTGGAAAAACAAGTCGTCACCGACGAGAAGGGCCTGCGGTATTCGTTTGAGGTCGATCCGTTCCGCCGCGAATGTCTGCTGAAGGGTCTCGACGACATCGGCCTCTCTCTCGTGCACGAACCGGAAATTACGGCGTTCGAAAAAAAGCATCTGCATGTCCCCGTGATGCACGATCCCCTCGACGTCAAATATCACCAATAGCCGGTCCACATCGCACGACCGGCGCCGGAGAGATCAAACATGAGCGATGTTTTCCCAATCACGCCGGCGTCCGGAAATGCTTTCTGGATGCTCGTTCCCATTGAACTTCTGCTGCTCGGGCTGGCGGCGATGTTTGCCTATTTCGGATATTCCGCGAACCATGTCCGCTTCGAGGTGTCGCCCAGCGGACTGCGGATCAGCGGCGCGCTCTACGGGCGGTTCGTGCCCCTGGAGTCGCTGGTTCCGGCCGCGGCTCGGGAAATTAATTTGCGGAGCGACCCGGAACACGGAATCGCGCTGAGGACCAATGGAATTGGTTTGCCGGGCTATATGGCTGGATGGTTTCGGCTCGGCAACCGCGAGAAGGCGCTCGTTTTCGTGACGGATCGTACGCGCGTCGTGTACCTGCCCACGCTGGACGGCTACTCTCTCGTGCTATCTCCGCAGGATCCTCAGGCGTTCATCGCCAGTCTTCAACGCACGCGCTAGCACGCGAACTCTCGCTCGACCGAGTCGGGTGCAGAACACCGCGAGTCCGGCTAAACCGCGACGCACTGTCAGTACGGAACATCCTTGATGTGTGTGGCGATGAACCAGCGGTTGCCGAATGGGTCTTTCACTCCGCCGCTGCGGTCGCCGTAAGGCTGGTCGGCGGGAGGCTGAATCGAGGTTGCGCCCGCCCGCAGCGCTCGCTCGTAAACGGAGTCGGTGTCGGGTACATACAGGTGAAGCGTGCACGGCATGGGTTGGTACGGGCCGTGCGCGTCGCCCATCCCGATGATTGAGTCCCCGATTCGAAGTTGGGCGTGGAGGACGGCGCCTTCGGGCGATTGCGCGCGATAGACTTGTTCGGCGCCGAACGCCTGCCGCAGGAACTCGATCACTTCGAAGCTGCGCACGGGATTCAGATACGGCGTCACGCTGCGCAGCCCTTCGAAAATGGCGTTGCCGGCGACCGGTTTGAAAATGTGCCAGCTGTTGCCGGAAATGTCCGTCACCGATCCGACGCGAGTGCCGTAGTCCTGATCGGCCGGCGGCTGGGCCGGCGTGGCCCCGGCCTCGACTGCGCGGTCGTAAACGGCGTCGACGTCGCTTACGCGGAGGAGCATCGACGCGGGTGTGGGCGGAACCTGCGCGTTTGCGTCTGCCAGCTCGATCATCGAGTCACCGATCTTCACCTCGGCGTGCATGATCGTCTCGGTGCCAGGTCGCTTCATTCGGAAACGCTCTTCGGCTCCGAAAGCCTGTTTGAAAAATTCAATCAACTGAGGCGCCCCTGAAATAACCAAGTAGGGCGTGATGCTGTGAAAGCCTTCACGAATTGGGTTGATCCGTTTTTCAGCTGGTGCGGCCACGGTTGCTCTCCTTTGCAAATCGGATTTTAGGCGTGCCTTGAAATCTGGGCGCGGAAGATNNAGTTTTGCACCGGAAGGGCGCGCGGGTTTTACACGCGAGAGCGGCGCATCCGAGCGTCCGAGAATTCGCTCCACGATTTTGTCGAGCTGTTCGCTCGGGCTTCGTTTAGTCATTTGATTCACGCCGTCTTACTCGCGGCTTCTTGTTCAACGGCTCGCGCAGATTCTGGATACCGCGGAACTGAAGCTGCTTCACCGCTCCGGTGGTGCGCTTGAGTTCCTTCGCGATTTCGCGAATGCTTTTTCCCTCGGCAAAGCGCATTTCGATCACACGCCGCTGATCGTCGGGCAAGCTTTCGACGAGCCGAACAATCCGGGCTCGACGCTCGGCCTCTTCGGGATTAACGCTGTCGCGTTCGTCGGGGCGATCACCGGCAACGGATTCACCGCGCTCTCTCGATGCGCGCTGCCAGCGGTCGGCAATAGCGTTGGAGGCAATGCGGTACAGCCAGGCCACAAAAGGAACTCCGCGCCATTCGAAGTGGCCCAGATTTGCGAGCGCCTGTTGAAACACTTCTGCCGTGAGGTCTTCCGCGTCCGCACGGTCGTGAACGCGACGGGCGACGAACGCGTACACGCGCTCGAAGTTCCGCTCGTATAGGTCGATGAAGCGCGCAGGATCCTTCTGCGCGGCCTCAACGAGAAGCCGGTCGTCGGCTTCTTTCACTTTGGCACTCAACAGTTGCTCCGCAAAACCCGCTCTCTATAAGGTAAACCGGCGAAACGGAGAAAGGTTACGCCAGAAATGTACAACACAGCTATTCGGTGGAGGCAATCGCAGACTCCGACGATGCGGGGATGGCCGGTGCCGCCGCTTTCCATTCGGCAAGCACAATGCCAGCCAAAATCAGCAAAGCTCCGAAGAGGACGCGCGCGCCGAGATGCTCGCGTCCAAGCGCCAGAGACGTCAGGGCGGCGAACACCGGCTCCAGGCTAACCAATATTGCCGCGTGCGAGGGCGCTGCGTACTGTTGCGCCCACGTCTGCAATGAAAAGCAGATGACCGTNNCAGTGAGCAGAATCGCGAAAACCAGATTGCCGGTCCAGACCAGCTTCGGCTGCTCCCAACCTGCGGCGGAAACGATCGGCAACACGAGCAACGCCAGCACCGCCGTGGTCGCCACTTGCAGAAAGCTGAGCGCAGCAACCGAATGATGGTGTACATATCGGCCAATAAAAATCATGTGCAGCGCGAACATCACCGCGCAGCCGAAAACAATCGGATCGCCGCGATTCAATCCGCCGAAGCCTTCGGATGGCACCGTTAGAAAATAGAGCCCGGCAAGGACCACAACTGCCCCGCCCCAAACCCAACCCGCAATGCGTCGCCGGGCAAAAATGAAAAGCAGAATCGGCACGAACACGACAAATGTCCCGGTGACAAACGCGGTCTTCGAGGGCGTGGTGAATTTCAGACCGACGATCTGGAACACATAGCCGCAGAACATAAAAATTCCGATCTGCGCTCCGGCCCAGACAGTTTTGAACGTGAGCCCTCGGAGAGATCGCCAATACACAATTGCCATCACGAAGGCGGCAAGGCTGAACCGCACAGCGATGTACGCGACCACCGAAACATCGGCGAGCGCGTCCTTAATCACCACGAATGTGGCGCCCCAAATCAGCGCGCAACAGGTTAGGGCGAGGTCCGCGCGGAGGCGTTTGCCCGGCATTTTGCTCGGCATGAACTCTTCGAGTCTATT
>PKUY01000316.1 GCA_003131705.1 Acidobacteriota bacterium
GTCAAGCTCGGCGAACGCGGCGTCGAGATCGCCGAGGAACGCATGCGCCGATACGATACCGTCCGAGGGCACGTACTGTGTTGCCCGAAGCGCCAGCAATCTCGAGAGCACGTTTCGCACTTCGTCCGGGCGGCCCGATCGCGCGTACACGTAGGCCGCGATCGATCCCGCTTCCCGCGACGAATTCCGGGAGATCTCGGGGATGAACGGGGCCGCGCTCGCGAAGTCGCGCTTNNACCGCCCAAGGAGGGTCATCATCGTCGCCACACGCGTATTGATCGTCAACGACACGGGCTCGAGCGACTGTGCACGCCGGACCGACGCGAACGCCTGATCGACGTGCCCGTTGATCGCCAGCAGCCAGCAGCGGAAGAGATAAGTGCTCGCATAGTTCGGATTCAGCGCCTCGGCGCGGTCGAATTCGCGCGCGGACCGGTCCCAGTCCCAGTCGTAGAACAGCGCAATCACGCCGAGCGACGTATGCGGTTCCGCGAGCGTGCTGTCGAGTCTGATGGCGTGCTCCGCGGCCGCACGACTCCTGGGGAATTCCTCTTTGGGCGCTCCGTATCCGAACGTGCCCCTGAGCGCCCAGCTGTCCGCAAGCCCCGCGTACGCGAGCGCATACGCCGAGTCGAGCGCGACGGCGTCGTTGAACTGCTTGATGGCGGAGTCGAGCGCCGTCTTCGTGCGCTTGTTCCAGAAGTAGCGGCCGCGAAGGTAGAGATCGTACGCCGCGACGTTTTGCGTGCCGTGATTGGCGGCGCGTCCTCCCTTGAGCGTGACGTTCAGCTTGCCCACGATTTCACGGGTGAGTTCGTCCTGCATCGCGAAGATTCCGCTCGCCGTGCGATCGAACTTGTCCGACCAGAGCTCCGACCCGTCGGCGGTGCTCGTGAGGTGCGCCGTGAGCCGAAGCATGTTGCCGTCGCGACGCACCGTGCCGCCGAGCACCGCGGCGACGTGCAGGCTCTCGCCTATCTGCCGCTCGTCGATGTTCTTGCGTCCCTTGAAGCGGAACGCGGAGGAGCGCGACGCCACTTTGATGCCGGTCTTTCCGAGCGCGGACGTGAGCTCGTCGGTGATGCCGTCGGCGAGGTATTCGTCCGAGGAGTCACCGGCCGCATTCACCAGCGGCGTGACGGCGATGGAGGTAATCGCCGCCGCGGCCCCGCCGCCGGCCGTTCGCTTCAGTAAGTACGCGGCCAATATCGCGAGTACGACGATGGCAGCCGCACCGAGACGCAGCATCGCGGAATTCCGGTTTCCACTCGCGGTGCGCGCCGGTTGCGCGCCCGAACCGATCGCACGGAGCTCCGTCGCGAGGTCGGCGGCCGTCTGCGGGCGTTGTGCCGGATCCTTTTCCAGGCAACGCATCACGACGGCCGCGAGTCCCGGCGGAACGTCGGACCGCAGCTCGCCGAGCGGCCGTGGCGCTACGGTCAGGTGCGCGGCGAGCAGCGCCTGCGGAGACGTGGCGTCGAACGGCGTCGAACCGCCGAGCATTTCGTACGCGACGAGGCCGAGGCTGTAGACGTCGGCGCGAGCGTCCGCGTCGGAGTCGCCCGTGATCTGCTCCGGCGCCATGTACGCCGGCGTGCCGTTGCGCACCTCCGCCCCGGTAAGCTGGTCGGCGATGGCCGCCAGGCCAAAATCCATGATGACCACCTCGCCGCGCTTGTTCATCATGATGTTCTGCGGCTTCAGGTCGCGATGCACAACTCCTTCGTAATGGGCGGCCTCGAGTGCGAGGCACACTTGCTCGATGATTCGAACGGTTTCATCCGAGCTCAACTTGCCTTTTTCGGTGACGAGGGATTTCAGATCCTGTCCCTCGATGAACTCCATGGTGATGAACTTGGTTCCGTTTGCTTCGCCAAGATCGAAGATCCGGATCACGTTTCGATGGGTAATCTGGCGAGCAAGAATCAGTTCCTGCTTGAACCGCGCGAGAATTTCCGGATTCATCGCCAGCTCGGGGCGGATCACCTTTAGAGCGACCACGCGGTCGAGCTCGCAATCGCGCGCTTTGTAGACGGCGCCCATTCCGCCGTGGCCCAACATCTGAATAATCTCGTATCTCGTACCAAGGACGGTGCCGGGCGCAAGGGGAGCGGTGGAGATGACAGCCGGGGCCGACGGCATGGACCAGCCCTTCGCTATGCCTTGGGTTGTCGAAACCACCGGGGCCGTTACAGGGGAAGCCGAAATGGCAAGGGTCGCGCCATCGAATCCAAACGAAGCGCCGCACTGGACACAGCTATCTGCGGTAGGAGGATTGCTGGAATGGCACTGAGGGCATTCCATATTGGCTGTCATAAGACGGAAAATGCAGCAGGAATAACGGTAAGGCTTCCGGGTTGATAAATCAAGGACGTTCAGGGCCATCGGCCCGGCTCGCAAAGGAATCCTACGTCGGCGGCAGGCTGCAGATGCCTGACTATAGCTCGATCACCCCTTAAAAAACTGCTTCTGTGCAGGCTGCGCGATACTTAGGCTACACCGTTCAGGCACGTGCCCGCTGAGCATGCATCGCTCCCATGTGGTGTCCAAAACGATATATTCAGAATGGAACAACAGGGTTCACGCTGGAATAACGGTGTTCGAATGGTATATACCCATAAGATGGAACCAAACAAGAGTGCGCCTCCCTCATGGGAGAAGCTATGAAGCTGTGGGTGTCATGGATTTCGATATGCTTAATTTTCGTGGGCGCGGTGATTCTTGGGGACTGCGGTAATTCCCCTATCAAGATCTCTTTCCCAGGAGGCACAGCTCGAGCGATTGACCAAGGCCAAAGCATCTCATGGCCACCGCGACGAACGATTCCGGCGAGGGCGTGAGTTGGAGTTGCACGGGCGCAGCTTGCACCACTCTGACGGGTACGACAACCACTCAGGTGACGTTCGCTGCCTCAGGCGCGACCGGAACGACGACGATAACCGCCACGTCCCTGAAACAGTCCTCCATAACCGGCAGCGTCACGATCACCGTAAATGCGCTGCCGGGCGTCTCCACAACACAAGCACAAGTGACGGCACAAGGTGCAGGCACTGCAGGGAGTACATATACCCTCACGTTACAGTCCCAGGGCGGCTCCGGAACACTCATATGGCGCGCCATAGGTCTCCCCGCCGACGGGCTGTCACTCAACGCATCTACGGGTGTTATTTCCGGCACGCCATTGGCGCAAGGGACTTTCCCCGTCACGGTTACCGTGACGGATTCGAGCGCGGGGGGAGCAAAGTCATCGTCATCAGTGTCAATCACGATTACAGTCAACGATCCTCCTGCACCAGCCATTACCACGACTCAAGCGAACGTTTCAGGCGGCGCAGCAGGACTTATGTATGTCTTCACCTTCCATGCTAGCGGCACGGGAGCGCTCACATGGAGCGCAACAGGTCTTCCCGCCGACGGGCTATCGCTCAATTCAGTTACGGGTGTGGTCTCCGGCACCCCTTCATTACAGGCGGTGGTGCCCATCACCTTGACCGCGACCGACACGTTCGGGCAGTCTTCGCCCGCTACGAATTTCGTGATCACGGTGAGCGCCTCCTATACTTTGACGGTAACGGAGTTAGGAACGGGCGCGGGCAAAGTGACAGACAACGGTGCCCAAATCAACTGCAGCGATGCAAGCGGTGTAGTGACGGGAACCTGCTCGGCGAGTTACGCCAGCGGGGGGATGGTGACGCTAACGGCTGCCGCAATTGGGACGTCGAAGTTCGCTAGCTGGGGCGGCGCTTGCGCCGCGTCCGGAACGGCAACAACTTGCAGCCTGACGNNGAATTTCATTCCGCCACCGGCATCTCATAACCTGACCTTTCCGGTCGGGACGAATCCTCCCGCGCAACAGGCCACGTTCAATTGCCCGTCGAATCCGAATCCCACGCCGTCGAATCCGTGCACGGACCCGAACGCGCACTCCTTCCAGCTGGGCTTCGTCCAGGTGAGCACGGGTTTCACCGTCACCGTGACGGCGACGGAAGTTCCGCCGTCTCAGGAGGACGGGCTCTGCGAAGTGGGCAACACGGTGTTGAATGATTTCGATTGCCGCTTTGCCACCTTCTTTAATTACGGCACGGACGGACAGGGGAACACGATCGTGCCGCTGTGCTACCCGTACGCGAACGGCAATTGCGTGCATTACGATGTGTACTCGGGAACGCCGGGAACTGAGCCTGATCCAAGCCTGTATAGCGGCGGAGTGGACTGGAAAATAACCTGGAACAACGACACGTTCACGCCCCCTGCGCCGTATACGGCCAGCACGCCGCAGCTTTACGACGACCCCGACTATGCTCCCACGCCCACCTCGGCCATCGGCACGCTGTGCACGCAGCCGATGACCATCAACGGCGTGAATCAGTCGTATGCCTGCCAGTTCGAATTCGATATCACCACATTTTTCAACGCGACCGCGTCGGTGGATGCGGGGATTGGCGGGAGAACGAAGCAGTTGAACGACGTCATGGTTGCATTTCCTCCGAGCACGGCTGGAGCACTGAACGTCAGCAGCACGCCAGATGCATCCGTGGTGACTACGGGAAGCGGCATCGGTTTCACGATCAACGTGAGCAATGCGGGCTCAGGTACGGAGAACAACGTTACGTTGAACGATCCACTG
>PKUY01000279.1 GCA_003131705.1 Acidobacteriota bacterium
GGCCTTCTCATGGAAGGAGTTACCGATCAATCGAAGTCTCCGCATTCTCATTGCGGACGACCATCCAGTCATAAGAAAAAGACGGGGTTCGATCTTGGAACAACATCCCCTGCTCGGATCTAGTCATGAAGGATTACATGCAAGAGCGAGCTGTTGATATGCAGCTCCCCGTTGTATTCAATGTAGCCGAGCCTCCGAAACTTATTCATGAAAACACTCACACGACTTCGAGTCGTGCCAATCATTTCAGCCAACATTTCCTGCGAAACCTTGGCAACGATTGTCTCTGGCTGTTCTGTCTTTCCGTATCGAGCGATCAACAAGAGGATGCGTGCCAAACGCTTCTCACTCGAATTGAAAAGTTGATCCGTCAAGTCTTCTTCAACGCGAACATTTCGCTTGAGCATGTGAGAAACAAAGCGATCGGAGAATTCATGTTTTTCATGGATCACGCGAATCATTTCTTGCTTCTCTATCACTGTTACAGTCGTAGGCTCGAGGGCGGTGGCAGTCGCAGCGCGGAACGACTGCCCTGCTATGCATCCTTCGCCAAAAAAGTCGCCTGCGTATAGCAGCGCGATGACCGCTTCTTTCCCGCTGGAGGAACCAATCGTGAGTTTCACCCGACCGTGTTGAAGATACAGGACAGATTCACACGGGCCGCCTTGCGAAAAAATGTGCTGCCCCTTGTCGTAAGTCGCGATCTTCCTCGCGATCCCGGCTGTGCCCAGGTACTTCTCGACGTCAAACGAACCCGGTTTCTTGGCTTTGGTTCCGATCATAAGACTAAAGACTTTATTAGACTAAATCCTGAGCGGAATTCAGAGAAACCGAATCCTGCTTATATTACGAAGCAGTAATCACTGCGAATGCCAATCTCTCTTTTTGGTTGGAGTTCACGACTACGGGGAGCAATAACCGCAGTGGAATCAGCGTTTCCGAATACCCACCCGGTCCGCTGCGTGAGAGGAGTTGAATTTACAAAGCCCCCCTATTCCAGCCGCTAGCGCGCCCAACCGAAGACTCTTGGAGTATGAAGCATATAAAATCCAAGAAACAAAAAGACCAGGAAACACTGGCCAGCGTTCTCAAAAAATGGCTCAGCCTCGGTTTGCCCAATCCGCAAGGCAGGAAGACGAGGATGCCAACTACATGGTCACGAAACATCCCAGCAACCACGACTTAAAGCGGAAATTTACTGTTGGATGAGATTTTATCGTCCCGGCGGTGGTTTAATCGTGGAGGACAACATTCAAGAGCGAACTGTTGATGTGAAGCTCGCCGTTATACTTGATGAAACCCAGCTTCTTGAATTTGTTCATGAAGAGGTTTACTCGCGAACGCGTCGTGCCAATCATTTCCGCCAGGATCTCTTGTGATACTTTCGGAAAAATTTTCTCAGGTTGGTTTTCCTTCCCATATCGAGCGAGCAATAGAAGAGTGCGAGCCAATCGTTTCTCCGTGGAGTTAAAGAGCTGATCGACTAAATCCTCCTCGACCCGGATATTCCTCGAAAGCATATAAGAGATGAAACGGTCAGACAACTCATGCTCCTCGTGAAGCACGCGAATCATCTCCACCTTTTCAATTACGAGTACAGTACTCGGTGCAATCGCGGTAGCCGTGGCCATTCGAATAGGCTGATCTCTTAGGCACCCCTCACCCAAGAAATCGCCCGGTTCCAGAACTGCTACGACGGCTTCCTTACCGGTAGAGTTAACTACGGAAAGCTTCACGCGGCCCTTTTGGATGTACATAACGGATTTCGCATGGTCGCCCTGTGCGAAGATCGTTGCCTTTAGCTGAAACTCAGCCACCTTTCTCGACACACCAGCCGAGTCAAGAAACAGTTGAGCATTGAAACCTATTGCTTTATTTGTTTTCGGGCGATTTGGGGCGCTCCTCACGCTAGCCGTCCTTCATGACTGAGATCATAATGCTCCACGACTAGTGTGCGATGAAAATAGGGGAATGTCCACAAGACCGAAGATATGAGCTATCGCGTTTCTAAAATCGCTTCCGTAACCACCACTGAACTGCCACCCGACTATGCGGGTAAGTCCTTCCATGAGAAGGCCGGTGAGAGTCAAGGCGGTTTAGTTTTCACTTGTGTGGATTCTTTGCCTTTGAGCTAAGCCGCCCCTGTCGCCATCCCACATGGGTCACCCAGACAGAATTGAACTCGACGAAGTGGGCAACTTGGCGAAGCCCTTCGATCCGCCGAAAGTGATCGATGGGTTGCGTTCAAAGAACTCCTGGTCTCACGGCGACGCTTCCTGGAGGCAGCGAGATCCCCGGGGAACGTCTAATCCGCCGAGTATGTTTAGCAGCGTCGATTTCCCGCTTCCGGAAGGCCCGAGCAGGACAACGAATTCGCCGGGAAAAAGGTCCAGGTCGACACCCCGGAGCGCGTGCACTTCCATGTCTCCCATGCGATCAACCTTGGTCACGCCCCGCACGTGAAACACGGGGCATCGCCGGCAGGTCGTTTCGAAACTGGAGCGTGCCACTCCCCGCCCGAGGCGTGACCATGTTCCGACACGTTCCATCTCCTCCCAGACGTTCAAGCATCTCATTTCGCTGGGCCGCTTGGACTCGCAGTCTGATTCCTCGGGTCTGCAATTGGATTGGTCTTGGATGGCCGGACAACCTGGATCACTCGATCAGAATGATAGCCAGAAGAGCCACGCGTTTTAGCCAGAAGACAATCAACGGCACCGGCTAGAATCAAGATCGGTCTCGATTCTAGAGAATCACGCAGACCAGGCCTTAGATTATAGCCTGATCTCCCCACGATCCAGAAGACCCGGAGTTTGACGCCTTCGGCTAGGCAATTCCATTTTGTTTCCCCTCCATTAAGTCGGCGTGGTTCCCTCTGATATTCACAACTGCTATTGCACGAATTACTAGGACAAGGTTGAACAAGCCGCGAGGATTCAGGTAGGCTGGAATTGAGCGCGGAGGGCCCTTGGATTCGATGGGACCGATGATTCAGCGGGTGGGATATGACATCCAATTTGAGATTCCTGCGCCGGTAAGTATAGTGGCGCTGCTCAACGTGCATCCATCCCGGGTTGCAGATCTGCGCGCTCCGGACGAATTGCGCATCGAGCCTGCAGTACCGGTGGAGAATTACATCGATAGTTTCGGAAATCGCTGCTCCCGATTCATGGCGCAAGCGGGCGCACTCCACTTGAGAAATACGACGTTGATCTGGGATTCCGGCACGGCCGATCCCGTGAACCCCGATGCACGCGAAATTCCCGTCCAGGAACTGCCGCACGAGATTCTGGGCTATTTGCTTAACAGCCGTTATTGCGAGGTCGACAGACTTTCGAC
>PKUY01000411.1 GCA_003131705.1 Acidobacteriota bacterium
CGCGATTCACCAGCCCGAGTTCACCATGCTCGAGTTCTACCAAGCCTACAGCGATTTTCTGGAGCTGATGGATTTGACCGAGGAATTATTGCGCGGGCTGGCGGAAAAAGTCTGCGGAAGCGCCAAAGTGAAATACGGCGAGAACGAAATCGATTTCAATAAGTTCGCCNNTCGCACGGCTCTCCATGCGCGAGGCCATCGTTCAATATTGGCCCGAAGGCGCGACCTCCCGGCCGACGATCGCTGAACTGGCGCAAAGAGACGGCCCGCGAGGAATCGCAGAACGCTACAACGCGTTTGCGCGCGCGCATGGTGCGGAAACGATTGTCGGCGCTGAAAAACTCTCCGATGGCGAGCTCACTGGAGCGCTGTTCGAGGTCATTGCAGAGGGCCATTTGAATCAGCCTACTTTTATTTATGATTTTCCGACGGATATTTCGCCCCTATCAAAGCAGAAGGCGGATGACCCGTCGCTGACCGAACGTTTCGAGCTGTTCATTGCCGGGATGGAGATTGCGAACGGTTTCTCCGAGCTGAACGACCCTCTCGATCAGGAGCGGCGTTTTCTCGCGCAGGTTGCAAAGGGCGGGCAAGAGGTGCCGAAGGAAGTTGACGTGGATTACATTCGCGCACTGAGCCACGGCCTGCCGCCGACTGCGGGCGAGGGAATCGGAATTGACCGGCTGGTGATGCTGCTCACGGACTCCCACGCGATTCGCGAGGTTGTTTTGTTCCCGCTGCTGCGAGCTGCGGCGGGGGATGCCGAAGATTCGTCTGATCCGGCTGCCGAAGGAACGGGCGAAGCCTACGAGAAACAAAAATGACTTTCGAATGGCTGGTGGCGTTGCGATATCTGCGCTCGCCGAACCGGCCGGCCGTTCTGCGGCTGGTAACACTGCTGGCGGTACTCGGCGTGGCGGCGGGTGTGACGACGCTGGTGATCGCGCTGTCGATGAACACAGGTTTCCGCCAGGCCATTCGCGACCGCTTGCTAAGCGTGACCGCCCACGTAAATCTAAAACCTCTCAGCGCCGAAGGAATTCACGATTACCGCGACCAGATAACGAAGTTGAGCAGCACGCCGGGCGTCCGCTCAATCGTGCCGGCAATTTACAACACGGTCCTGTTATCTTGCGGAGGCCGCGCGCGCGGAGTGGTTCTTAAAGGAATTGATCCCGACTTCGAGCTGCAGGCGGGCGGAGCCTTGCGGCACATACCCGCCGGATCGAACAGTTTTGCGGCCGATGCGGATGGCATTCCGGTTCTGTTGGTGGGGCGAATTCTTGCGGATGAACTGCGGATCTCCGCCGGTGATTACGTCACGCTGACAAGCCCGCAAGGGAATTTAACGCCGTTCGGCATGCTACCGCGCACGCGGCGGTTTCGTGTCGGCGGAATTTTTGATTCGGGGTTTTACGATTACGATGCCAACTGGGCGTTCGTGACGCTTCCTTCGGCGCAAGGCCTCGCCGGGGTAGGGGACGTGGTGAGCCTGCTGGAAATCCGCGTGACGAAACTGGACGATGCGCAAGCGGTCGCCGAGGAAGTTCTACGCCGTGCTGGCCCCGGGTTTATGGCGACCACATGGATGGACGAGAACCGGGCGCTGTTTCGAGCGCTGAGCCTTGAGAAACTCGTGACGGCGCTTTTCATCGGGCTGATTACGTTCGTCGCCGGGCTGAATATCCTGGTGGTGTTGACGATGACGGTGACGGATCGCGCGCGGGATATTGCGGTGCTGATGGCATTGGGCACACGCCGGCGCCAGATCCGCAGGATTTTCATTTTGCAGGGCCTCGCCGTCAGCATTACCGGAACCGCCGCAGGCTTGGTGGCGGGTTACGGCCTGTCGTGGATCGCTGACCGGTGGCGGCTGATCCCTCTGAATCCCGAGGTGTACGCGGTTCCTTACGTTCCGTTCCATGCGAACGGTTTCGATGCGATATGGATCGCGGCCGCCGCGCTGGGCATCAGTATCGCCGCGACGATTCTGCCTGCCATATCCGCCGCGCGCATTCTTCCTGTCGAGATCCTGCGCTTCGAATAGCGATCCATCTCTCGGCGTCCACCGTTCGCGCGCGAGGCTTTGGGAAATACCAATCGCATGCTAAAAACAAATTCCGAATCGCTCCCATACAAAAACACGCGCCTATGCGTTGCTGCACGCATGTTAGAATGAGGGTGGCTGGGAATTGGTCAAAAAATGTCGGTGGGCGGTTTCTACGGAGGGAAGTAGAAGGGGATAAGTGGGAAGTGAATTAGGCTAAGTGCCGCCGAAAAAATGGTTAGTCGCAAGCAAATCAAGGACATACCCGTTGGGTTATTCGGCATCTAAAGTGTGATAGGAATAGCAGTCGATGCTAAGGCAGGCAAATACCGGTGTAGCGGTATACGGCTCCGATCAGAGCGCCGCTTCAAGTGCGGGCATGGTCTTGCGCACCGAAAAACTTCGCAAATTCTTCCACTCTGGCTCGCAGGAAATTGTTCCGCTCGATGGAATCGACTTCTCGATTGATCGCGGTGAGATGGTGGCGATCGTCGGACCATCGGGCGCGGGGAAGAGCACATTTCTGCATCTGATGGCCGCGCTGGACACTCCAACAAGCGGTGCAGTATACTTCGCCGGGAATTCGCTCCAGTCGTTTTCAGAGATGGAGCTGGCGGAATATCGCAACCGTGCAGTGGGTTTCGTCTGGCAGCGGCATCATCTGCTGCCGGATTTCACGGCTGCGGAAAACGTGGCAATGCCCTTGCTGGTTCGAGGCCAGGCGCTGAGTCAGGCGCTCCGTGTGGCGGCGGATTGGCTGGGGGAAGTCGGGTTGGGTGAGCGCGCGGGGCAGCGTGCGGGAAGTCTCTCTGGAGGCGAACAGCAGCGCGTGGCAATTGCGAGGGCGCTGGTGAATCAACCCGTGCTGCTACTGGCGGACGAACCCACCGGGGATCTGGACGAGCGGAGCGCCGAAGGGATTTTTGAGCTCATCGAGCGCCTTCACCGATCCCACCACCTGACTTCGATTCTCGCGACACACAATTTGTCTTTGGCTCGGCGTACGGAACGTGTTCTTGCCTTGGAGCGCGGGAAGCTGGCTCCGGGTGCGGAAGTTCTCGCCGGTGCTGTAGTGCACGCTGGGCGGCCAGAAAGTTCTGGGGTAAGAACCCCGGGAGAGCGGGTGAACCTTGTTTGAACGCTACACAGAGAAAGCGCGAAGAGTAATCTTTTTTGCGCGGTATGAGGCGAGCCAGTACGGAAGCCCGTATATCGAGACGGAGCACTTGTTGCTCGGCTTGTTGCGCGAGGATAAGGCGCTCGCGAATCGCTTTCTGCGCACCCACGGGTCGATCGAGTCGATTCGCAAAGAGATTGAATCGCGCATCACCGTTCGTGAACGCATTTCCACTTCGGTCGAAGTTCCTCTCAGCCCTGAGTGCAAGCGCATCCTCAGCTACGCCGCGGAAGAAGCAGAACGGCTCGGACACAAACACGTAGGAACGGAACACCTGCTCCTGGGAGTTTTGCGGGAGGAGAAATCCTTTGGTGCCGAAATCCTGCTGGAGAGGGGATTGCGGCTTTCCACCGTGCGCGAGGAGATGGCTCGCAGCGCGGGAGAGAAGGTGCCTGTGAACCGGCCAAAAGAAGCTTCATTGCTCGCTGAATTCAGCCGCGACCTCACGCAAGCGGCCATGGAAGGGC
>PKUY01000278.1 GCA_003131705.1 Acidobacteriota bacterium
ACGGTTCGCGCAGCCTTCGCGTGGATTTCGGTTACGGAAGCAATCTCGCAGTGGATGGGCCTTTCCAGTATGTCCCCGTTGAGCCGAGTCGCGTCTATCATTTTCACGGGTATATGCGCACGCAAGAGATCACGACCGAAAGTGGAATGCGCTTCGCGATCGGGGACCCCAACCACGCCGAAGCCGCAAGTCTGATCACTGACAATTTCACAGGCTCTCATCCATGGACAGCGGTAGAAGGCGATCTGGCGACGGGGTCTCAAACGCACTTCCTGGCAGTCCGGTTGCTTCGCGTTCCGAGCCGGCTCTTCGATAACAAGCTCGGCGGAACGGTCTGGATTGCAGATATCTCGCTCGTTCTTTCGAATGCAGACGCAGTATGGCCATCGCAATGAATGTCATTCGGGTCGGATTGTGCTTACTTTTTGCTGGGAGCGTGCTCGCCTTCGGCACCGTCGAAGTGTGGTCCGAGTCACTGCTTGAAATCGGGGCCGCAGTGCTTTTTCTTTTTTGGGCGATGTTGGCTTCTCGAAAACAAGACGCGAAGATTCAATGGAGCCCGCTCAACTGGCCTCTGCTGGGTCTCATCGGAATAGGGCTGCTTCAGCTTCTTTTCCAGGCGACGGCCTATCCTTTTCTGACGCGCACGGAGCTGCTCAAGCTCGTGGCCTATTTTCTAATTTTTTTTCTTACTGCACAGGTCTTCAGAACTCGTAGCGAGTTATCCAGATTGGTTTGGTTCGTAATTTTGCTCTGCTTCACGGTCTCATTGTTCGGGATCATTCAACATTTTACTTCCAGTAACGAGATTTATTGGACCCAACATTTTAAGACAGAGAGTGCGCCTTTTGGACCGTATATAAACCGCAACCATTTCGCGGGATTTGTCGAGCTTACGCTGCCGATTGGTTTGGCGATGTTGGCTTTCCAGGGCGTGGATAAAGACCTATTTCCACTTATGAGTCTTCTCACAATTGTGCCAATCGGCGCGCTGTTTCTGTCCGGCTCGCGGGGCGGAATAATTGGGTTTGCGTTTGAACTCGGAATTCTCGCGTTGCTGTTGCGGATTGGGCGCTCACTGGGCATGAAAAGTACGCGCATAATGGCCCTGGGTGTTGTAGCGCTCATTTCGCTGGCGCTGATTACTTGGGTCGGAGCCGGGATGGCGATTGAAAGATTTTCAAACTTGAACTCGCATGATGTTTCACTTGATCGCCGCGTTTCTATGTCTCGCGGAGCTGCGCATATCTTTCTGGACCACCCGATTAAAGGCTGTGGATTGGGAACACTGGTCGCTGTCTATCCGCGCTATGAAACCGCTTATGACGGCAGGCTTGTCGATCACGTCCACAACGATTACATCGAAACGCTGGCTGAAACAGGATTGCTTGGCGCATTGTGCGGCCTATCTTTTCTGTGGGTGCTTTATCGCGAAGCCCGAAAAAGTTTTGCGACCGAACAGCGTGCCTTTTCCCGCGCGCTGCACGCCGGAGCGATTGCGGCGGTCGGCGGGCTCTTACTTCACAGCTTCGTGGATTTCAATCTGCAGATTCCTGCCAATGCCCTGCTGTTTCTGTTGCTAGTCTACCTTGCGACTTCTCCACCGTGGGCGCTCAGTTACAAAGTCCCAAAGGTCACGCTTAGCGCTACTTAGGTGATCTCTTCGCGTTCCAGCCTGCTGATGAAATGAAGGCTGCGTCCAAAGATCCACGAAGCTGGAGCTGCGTATAGTCCCAATGAGGTCAGCATTTCAACCCGTTTCAAACCGACCGCGTCGAAGGCAGCGTCCCACTGCGCTTGGGACCAGTAGTTGCAAGGAAGCACGACGCCATGGTTCGACTTCCCAATCCAATCCATGAGTCGAAGACTTGTTCCCGCCATGAAACCTTTCTGGACATAGTCCTTGATCAGAATCATCTTACCGACGCGCCGAGCTTCCTGGAGCGACAAGAGTGGATCATCGGTGCGATGAAGAGCATCCACGAACATCACGACATCGAAGCTGGCATCTGGATATGGGATGTTTATGCCATCGAAGGAGTGAACCGGGATGTGGGCATCGGGTCGCACGAGCACGTCAATGCCTTGAATGGAAACTCTGGGCAACTGTTCTGAAATCAGACGATCGATCGTTCCATCGCCACAACCCACGTCGAGAACTCTGGCTTGCGGCGGAATGAGGCCCGCCAAATGTCCGGCCAAAATCTTGACTCTTCGTCCGAACAGGAGCTTGTCATGCAACGCTTCAACCGTCACCGCCACGCTAGATCCTCCCGGAAAGATTACAGGACCTGCCGACACTGGCGCTGTTTAGCACCTCACGCTCACCAAGAAGCTTGAGAAAACACTTTCGATCCCGAAAGTGAGCGAGACAAATCCTGAAATCAGAATGCACAGAGTCTTGCCTGGATCACGCGGGCCGAAGCCGGGAGTTGGCCAGTAGCTCATAACTGAAAATCCCCGTGCCGGTCCCGGTAACGATCAAAAGTGTGCCCAAGATGGAACCCGTATCAGGCTTTGCGTAGCGGAAGACTTTGTTCAAGTGCGGATCGCCCGGCAGCAAGTGCGTCGCTAAACCTCGAAAGTTCTGCGCTCCGCCGGGGCGAAGTTTATCGGCTTGGCCTGGTTGTTGCAACGAGTTTATGTAGAACAGATTTCCTTTCCCTCGTTCAGAGATCTATAGTGATCTATAGTCTGGAATGTAACAAGAAGATTTGGAACGCTTCCGATGGCCCATCGCTGTTGTCAGTCAAGAATCGCTCGATTGCTCGATTGACAGTCTGCATTCGCTAAGCCATAGTATTCGCGATGTCATCGACGGGCTGTCGAGTTTTGGGCTGGCTTTGGGTGAAGTCTTTCTGGCTGATGGCTGTCCTATTGATTGGGATCTTACAGGCGGCTTCCGGCCAAGAGAAGTTCGAAACCCCGCAGCAGACAAACGACAAAATTCAGCAGCTCGCTATCCTCGCGCGAGCTCATCCCGTGGATACTCCCATCGGCAGTGGTGACCTTTTACATATTGATGTCTTCGATGTCCCCGAATTGTCCCGTGACGTCCGAGTTAGCGACACAGGTGATATTAGTTACCCATTGGTACCGGGGAAAATTCCAGTGGCCGGAACAACTTCTTTTCAAGTTGAGTCCAAGCTAGGACAACTGCTGATCGAGAACGGTCTCGTGTCGCATCCCCAGGTTTCTGTTTTCGTTAAAGAACAGAACAGCGCGCCTGTTACGGTCGTGGGAGCCGTGAACCACACGATGGTTTACCAGGTGGTACGCCCTACGACATTGCTGGAAGTATTGACGGCCGCTGGCGGAATAGCAGACACGGCCGGCAGCATGGTCATCGTCACGCGGCCAATGCGTTCGAATACAGCGAAGGAAGAGCCTACGAACGCGACGACCGATCCTACGAGGGAGGAGCAGAAGATAACGATCCGCGTGCAGGATCTGCTGGAATCGGGAGATTCCGTATACAACATCCAGATATACGGCGGAGACACCGTGACTGTCCCACCGGCCGGTATCATCTACGTCCTCGGATTTGGTGTTATGCAGCCGGGAGGGTACGTCCTTCAGGGTCACGGGGAGCAAATAACGGTATTGAAGGCGGTCGCGCTGGCTCATGGCTTGACGAATTTCGCGAAGTCGGATGCGGCCGTAATTATGCGAAACAATCCCGCAACCGGGCAAAAGGACGCGATTCCGGTCCGGATCAAGAAAATCGAGAACCATAAATCCGACGATGTGCCCCTGCAGTCGAACGACATCTTGTACGTTCCGGACAACAAGGGGATGAAGGCCCTGGCCCGCGGCGCCGAGGCGGCGATTGGCATCGGCTCCGGAGTTGCCATTTATCGAGTGCAGTAGTGATCAGCAAGTCCGGCGCAAAACTGCAGTGACGAGCTCGTAAAGGATCGTGGCTCAGATGGAAGACAGGTTACCTATTCGCGAGCGCCGGCTGGCTGACTCGCTTGCGGTGATCCCGCCCCCTCCCGTTGCTTTTCCGTGGGAGCAAATCCCGCGGGAGACGCATCTGCTCGATTACGTCATCATATTGCGGAAGCACCAATGGCTGATTCTTACCTTCCTGCTAACGGTGGTAACGATCGTAACCATCGCTTCGTTCAAGATGAAGCCGGTGTATCAAGCAGCCGCGCGCGTGGAGGTGGACAAGGAATCGCAGAACGCGCTCCCATTTTCGGACCCGAACGCCTACGCCGAGTACGGGGACTCGGAGGCTTATCTCGAAACCCAGACGAAGATACTTGAAAGCGAAACGCTCGCCCTGCAGACCATCAAGTCAATGGATTTAGCAAGATATCCCGAATTTGGTGGAACGCCAGGTACGGTGGCCTTCGGACAAAGCGGCGCTGCTTCGNNTGGGCGCATTTTTGGGCAATCTGAGTGTCAGCCGGGTACCGAATAGCGCCCTCGTGGAAGTCAAGTTTGAAGCCGAGGATCCCCAGCTGGCAGCTCAGATCGTCAACGCGCATTTACAGAACTACATCGAACAGAATTTCCGGAGCAAGTACGACGCAACGACCCAGGCATCCACTTGGCTTTCCGCTGAGCTGGAAGAACTTCGAATTAAAGTAGAGAAATCGGAAGACGCACGTCTGGGCTACGAGCGGCAGAATCAGATATGGCAAATCGATGAAAAGCAGAACATCACGACACAAAAACTCGGCGATAGCAGCAAGGCGGTGACGGAAGCTCAGACGGATTTGGCGCAGAAGGAAGCGCTTTACGGCATGGCGACGTCGGGAAACGTGGATGCGTTGCCCGCAGCCCGTGACAATGTGGTTGTCCAGGATCTGCTGAAACGGAAGTCCGATATCGATGCACAATATGCCGAAGCGGTAAATCAATATGGGCCGAATTATCCGAAGGTCCAGCGTCTAGGTGCACAGCGGAAAGAGGTCGACGAGAATCTCGCCAGCACGCGAAAGACGGTGGCGGAAAGCATTGAAGTTGAGTACAACACGGCTCGCAGCCACGTGGGGCTTCTGCAAGGTGCGCTCGACAAGCAGAAGACGGAAGCGAACGACTTGGCGGAAAAGCTCGTGCAATACCATATTCTCGAGCACGACGCAGAATCCAACAAACAGCTTTATGACGGGCTGCTCCAAAAGCTAAAAGAAGCAGGCATAACGGCCGGGCTGCGTTCGAGCAATATACGCGTGGTAGACCCGGCGCTTGTGCCCACCAGTCCTTCGCGGCCCCAGAAGGCACGGAATATCCTGCTCGCATTGCTCGTCGGCCTGGTGGGAGGAGTAGGGCTTGCGATTTTCCGCGAGTACCTCGACAATACAGTTAAGTCGCCGAACGATATCGAAGTGCTTACGGGCTTGCCGTTGCTGGCGGTGGTGCCTA
>PKUY01000419.1 GCA_003131705.1 Acidobacteriota bacterium
GCTTAGGGGTGCAGTCCATTCTGTCACCCCTTAACGGCCCAGTGAAAATGTCACCCTATGAACCGGGAGACATTTCGCTTGAGCCAGAAAGAGTTGCAACGAGTGGCTGTGATTTCATCCTGCAGTAAGGGGGATCTGACGTGTGCCAGAGCCGCCGAGCTGCTCACGATTACGCCTCGGCATGTCAAACGCCTCAAAGCCCGTTATCGGCAAGGCAGCGCAGAGGCTCTGGCACATGCCAGCCGCGGCCGTCCCAGCCCGCGCCGCCTGCCCGGGCCCGCGCGCGCCCGCATCCTCGATCTGGCTCGCACGCGCTACCCCGGCTTCAACGATCACCATCTCTGCGAAAAGCTCTGTGAGGTCGAAGGTCTTTCCCTCGGCCGCGAGACTCTCCGCCGTCTTCTCCGCGATGCTGGAATCGGCTCGCCCCGCAAACGACGCGCTCCCACTCATCGTCAGCGGCGCTTGCCCGCGCTCGCGAGGACGAAATGCTTCTGCTCGACGCCAGCCTCCACCGCTGGCTGGAAGATCGCTCCCCGGAACTCACCCTGCTCGGCTTCCTCGACGACGCGACCCGCAAAGTCCTCGTCGCTGAGTTCTTCCCCACCGAAGACGCCCGCGGCTATTTCCGCCTGCTCCGCCGCTTGAATCACTCGAAGGGACCGTTGTGATCTATCACGGACAGACCAAACTCCACCACCTCGGTGGTTAACTTCTCAGGGGGTGACATTTTCACGTTGCTACAACAGGATTCTGCTGTACTTAGCCCGCACAATAACTATTGAGGCCCTATGCAATACCTGCAGTTCGGGTCCGTTTTAGTCAAATTACGGCTAAAGTTGGCTTCCCGTCCTCCCGATAAGGCTCTTGGAGACGTAGGGCGGACTCGCAACTGCCAACTTGCTTTTCACTGGCAGCTAAAGAAAGCTCATTCTGCCCCGAAGCCAGCCCGGTGGCAACACGCTTGGTATCCTCCAGGAAACCGCGTCCACGTTCCTAGCGTCAGACTCGTCGCCTGCCATTCAATGCAGGGGACTTAGAGCCTTTGGAGTGTGCCCAGGAGGATTTTATGTCCGCAATAGGAATGCGAATTCTGACCATCGGTACGTGCTCCGCCGACACGGTGGCAATGCTCAATCGGCTCGCGAAGCGTGGATGGGGATCGCGCACAGCAGAAACTTTGAGTGAAGGCAGGTCTCTTTTGAAGACCTTCAAATTCGACCTCGTTTTGTCTTCGGAATCGCTTTCCGAAGGCCGAGGGTACGACGTTTCTGAAACGGTCGCGGGCCAGTCGGGAACACTGCTGGTCGGCGTTGCGCTCTCCGAAAGCTGCCTGTGGCTCCCTGTGATCGAGCGGGGCAAACACGTTCTTGGCAAGCGCGCGCTGAACGCCAGCATGCTCGAATTGACGGCGCAAGACCTTCTCGGCGAAACCGATGGCCAGTCGCTCACCGAAATTGGCCGCGGCATTCCCATGCATGCCGAGCGCTCAGAGGCCACGCGCAACGGCGTGCCGCGACGAAAGAAATCCGCCGCCTGAACGCAGATCGCCGCTCGCAAGATCGCTTTCCGTGCGGCCGGATTTGTTTCTCGCCGTGCTTGAGTTGTTCGAATAGTTGGAAACCGATCGAGGGTGGCGAGCATCAAGATACTTGGCGCTATTTCCAGCCCCGGAAATGCGGATCCTTGATACGAGACGCTGTCAAACGAGCTGTGAATCGAGGCAATCTGTGAAGCGAGACAATCTCGCGCCGCTTACGAACCTTGGGCGGACGCCGTCACACAAGTCTTCCCTGCGATCGCGGCCTACCGCGGCGAGGGAATGCGTCGCGCTGCACGACCTCGCGGATTGTCTTCTCGATGCCTACGATTCCGTGACTCGCCGCGCCTACGACAAATTCATCGAACGCGGCGGGAGGTCGGGAGGGGAAGTCGACGACTGGCTGAGATCGGAGCGGGAAATTCTTTTGTCGTTTCCAGTGGATATCGAGGAGTCTGCAAAGTGCGTTTACGCGCTGGCCAGCATTCCCGATCCCGCCGGGGTCAAGCTGACGGTTGGCGTCGAATCGCAATGGCTCGTGATTCTGGTGAACCGCAACACCGAGGACACTGTCGCAGCGTGGGAGCTCCGCCGCAGAAAGCTGGCCACTTTGTCCTCCGGATTCGCGCACAGCGGTGCAGGCACCCTGACGCGCAAGCGATCCGGTTTCAGATCCGGCCTCCTATCGGATTACGGCTCCGGTCACGCGCCCATAGGGATCGAGGAATTCAGCAAGAGGGTTTCCGCTAAGCTGCCTGTGTCCCGCACAAGGGCGTCCGCTGACTCGCTCACCATTTCCGGCACGACCGAAGGAAACAAGCCGCGGCCAAATCAGACCGTCTGCATCCTCGAATTGCCCTCCGAAGTGGATGGCGCGCGCTCGATGGCCGTTATCGCCAAGGGATTGCTGGCGATTCGCATGCCGAGAAGAACCCGCAGCCACAAGCAAGTTTTCGTATGGCCCCGGCCGGAGTAGGGACGCAGCATGCCGCGCCCGATTCAGTGCGCATGCCGTCCCCGGGTTCGCTGAAAGACTCCGCTAGCGCGTGCGTTCCTCGGCGAGCGGCGCGCCATCGGCCGCGATTTTTCCGGTCCCAATCGCCCGCCACAAGATTGCGCCTGCAATCATCGACAGCAGACTCGCCCCCTGGGCATTGGACATCCCAAAAAACGTCCGCGGATTGATGCGAATGAATTCCACCAGGAATCGCGCCGAGCCCGTCAGCAAGAGATACGCCGCAAACACGCTGCCGGGACGCAGCCACCGCAGTAGCGTCGTCACGCCGTCCGGACTCGCCCGGTGAAACACACGGTCGCTGATCGGCACGCGAATCGCATACCCCGCAGCTTTCGCTCCCGGCACGCCTCTCTCGAAAGGTCCGCGAAGAATTTGCAGATGGCCCAGGCGCCACAGCGCCCATGCGATCGCGCACGCGGCGATCAGCTCGTAAATCGGCGTCGGGTGGACGCGCTCCGTCGTCGGCACCAGCCCATTCGGAAAACTCATGCTCCACGGCAGGGAAGTGGGGACGCCGTAATCGCCGTCGCCCGACAGCAGGCAGCCGATTCTCCCAATGCCGTAGCCCAGCGCAGCGGCGGCCGAGCCTGCGTCAAACATTTCGAGCAGGGGAATTTTCTTCCATTTCGCCAGCCACACGAACGCCGCCAATCCCGCGATCAGCCCGCCGAACCACGCCAGCCCGTAGCGGCTGAAGAGTTGCCCCGCAGGATCGGCGAAAAGTTCGCGCGGCGTTTCCAGCACGTGATACAGCTTCGCGCCCACAATTCCGACGAGCGACGGCACTGCCACGAACATCTCCGCCGTAGTGGAATCTTTCGGCGCAAGATTTCGCCGCGCCATGTCCGCGCGCAAAACGTAAAACGCGATCAGCATCGCGCACGCGACCATCAGCCCAAACGTAGGCACCTCGACCGGCCCAAAATGTAGAAATGGAATCATTGGCGGAATCGCATCATAGCTGGAATGGAATTATAGCTGGAATGTCACTGTGGATTGGCAGCCCTAACTCTCAGCCCCGAACCGCAANNCAAAGTGTCAACCATGTTTGCAGTCCCGATAGCCGCCTCGGTCGCGACCTAGCCCATTGCAACCAAGCGGTGCGTGGGGGGCGTCCAATCATATAGAATCGCCCAGGGTGCGAAAATGATGCGCTCGACTCCGCGCCGTTCGCTGCTGATTCACATCGCAAGCGGAGCTTTGGCCGCGGCATTCGTACTGCTCCCGCAGGCCGCGTTCGCGCAACGCGGCGGCGGGCATTCCGGTGGTGGAGGCGGCGGACACTTTGGCGGCGGTGGCAGTTTTGGCGGAGGCGGTGGACATTCCGGCGGCGGTTCGCACTCATCCGCGCCGGTCCACTCAGGCTCCGCACCGCACAGCAATCCGGCTCCGACTCCTGTGCCCGCGTCTCACGCGCCAGCAACGGAAGCTCCTCCCGTCGCGTCCTCGCATCCCATAGGACCGTCTCCCGTTTCCGCAGGATCGGCGGCTGGCACATCACGAGTCGTAGGTCCGGCTGAGGCGGCACGCGGCACTGGAATCGCAGTTTCCGGGAATAGCGCCGCCGCATCGCGCAGCGCGACCATCGGTTTTCCGCCCGCTTCAGGGGGCACAGGAACTTTTCCGTCGTCGTCTTCGTTCGCGCATTCGCCTTCGCAATCCGGATCGCTAAGTTTTTCGGGCCAGGGTCGCGAAGTCTGGCGCGATTCTACCGCTTCGCCAGCTACCACCAATGCTGCACGCGCGCTCGGAAGCTTCGCCCCGGCGACTCGCGGATTTCATAATCGTCCATCCCCGCCCCATGTGATTACTGGCCCGAGGATTTTTTACCCCAGCTATTTCTATCCGGGCTTTGCGTTTGTTGGTCCGGGATTCGGTTACGGTTACGGATTTGGTTTCGGCTGCGACCCGTTCTGGGATTTCGGTTGCGACACTTTCGGACCGGGTTACGGCTACGGTGGCGGCTACTACGGCAACTCTTATCCGTCCGCGCCGAGCGGCAGCATCCAGTCATATTCAGGGAGCGGCAATTCTTCGGACGCGAATGCCACGCCGGGATTGTGGCGGAATCCGGCCGCGGATAATTCGGATTCGCAAGGTGGCAACGCATCCGTAGCGGCGGCCCCGCCGTCGGAGCAGGCGCCCGATTCGTCGCCAACTTCGTTCCAGATTTCGTCAGCCGCCGCGAATTCCTACACCGTGATCTATCTGCAGGACGGCGCGAGTTTTGCTGCAACCGATTACTGGGTGGCCGACGGCCAGCTCCACTACGTCACCAGCTACGGCGGCGAAAACGCTGTGGACCTGAGCCAATTCGACATCGAGCGCACGACAAGAGAAAATGCAAAGCGTGGCTTGAACGTCACGCTGCGCCCCGCGGCGGCGCCGAGCATGCAGCGGGCACCAGACGCGCAGGCCCCGAACGCAGCGCCTCAGCAGTAAGCACAGAAACCGCACCCCGCCGGACGAATGCCACGCCGTCCGCGATCCTGCACAACGCTTAGAATAGCGATGCTTTTCCGATCGTCACCTTGGACGACAGTTCTTTACACCAATGACCAGTTGCGCGCGCTTTGACAAACGCGTAGAAATGTTTTCGTATCCTCGAGCTGCGCTGGTACGACGGCGCGACGCATCTTTCTAATCTCATTCCGGCGGCTCTGTATTCGTCGAAAAGCGCGTGTTTCTGCGGTGTTTGGTTGTTTTCCACGCGGCCCGAGAGAGTCTCCGTCACCCAGGAACTGCGTCGATGCGACCTGCATTGGCTTTAACCGCAACTCAAGAAACATCGCATCCCGTCGCCAAGAATCCCCGAAGTGTTCACCAACACGGCAGCACACATTTCTCATGGAGATACCATGCCGAACTATAGCGCGCAGGTTCCGCCGTACGCGATTTTCCCGGGCGACGTCGCACTCGCCTTCAACGGCGAATCGCCCGCCGCCGGACAGGCCAGCCAGCAATTCACTCTGCCCAGCTACGCCAGTTTTCCGGAAAACGGCCGCGCGATCCGCTGGCAAACCATTTTCGGCGCCGCGCCGTCGGCGGTGAGCATCGTCCTGCAAACCGCGATGATCGATTCCGACGCGCAGTACGCCGCGATCGACACGTCCGCCGCCACCACGGGCGAGGCGAGAACCGTGACCGGGGTGCGCGCGAAAGTGTCCTCGATTACCGGCGGCTCCGGCGTAATCGTGCAAATTCTGGGATAGCGCCCCGCAGCGCGATCTCTGAAGTATCATGGAGGGCGACATACGTTGAGGTGAGTGGTTGGCGAAAACGTTCGCTCTCGTCGCGGCGATTGTAGCGGTCTCAGCGGTGGGCGTGTTCGGGCTAGCGGTCGCAACGCGCAGCCGGAACAGCGCGCAGCCATCGCCCGCGCCTGCCCCGGCGCCAATGCCAGCGCCGATTCCCGCGTTTCATGCGCAGGGTGACCAGGGCGGTCCGAGCAGCGCTCCAGCGCAGCCTTCGCCTGGGCACGGAAAACACACCGTCACGGTCACTTTTACTTACGACTTCAGGAAGACTCACGCCTGCACAGCTACGATTACGACAAACTGCATCCAGCAATTCATTGTGTACGATATTTCCGCGGGCGCGGATAAAACGAAACGCTTCAAATTGTTTTCGGTTTCTCCTCCTGCGGGCGCCACCGAAATTGTGAACGGGATCGCGGGGATAGGCCCGCTGCTGGATTTCGAGTCCGGTCAGCATCTGATCGCGGTCGTCGCGACCGAGCCCGACCTTTCCGAGTCCTTCCCGACGGCTTGCACCACCTGGATCACGATCCCGTAGGTCTGAAGGACCGTAGTCATTCGCGTCTAAACTTTATAGTTAATAAATATCGCGCTACAATCCGCCCGTCGCCGGTCGTAACGCCCCACGGCGGCTGGAGAAGTCGCGATGCCAAAAAGAATTGCGCTGCCCCTTTTACTGTTCTGCTTGACGAGCACGATCGCACTCGCGCAAGCCCCCCGCTCGGAAACTGTTGTGATTACGCGTTCAGGACCGAACATCGTGATGCGGTTCACTACAAATTCGAGAGAATTCAACCTGACGACTCGCCAGTGCCTGAGCAGCGCTTACCGGACATATCCTCGCACTTGGCCGTCTCACCCGCTCGCGCGAAACTGAACTGTTTCCGGGGACTCGTGGTTTTCGTCTTCTCCCGCGCAATTGAACTACAATGGGCCTCGAGTTTCTGGGGCCGTCACCCTTGGGAAGCCCAGTCGGGAGCACGCACACGCCGAGCCGCGGTTCGCGACATCGGTCTGGAGGCCGGAGCCGCCGCCGCAGCGGCGCCCGCATCCCTGTGTACGCGCGCATCGCGATTCCCATTCTTCTGCTAGCCCTTTTCGGCAGGCTCGCGTGGCAGGGAATGCGCACGGTTTTGCATCGGACGAGCAGCGCGCCGGCTGCGTACGGCGACTCCGACACTCAACCGAATTCAACCGGCGCTCCGCCCGGTACAGTCCCGTGGCAGCGCGACTTCATGGATTCGCTCGCGTCGGGCGTGCGCGACGGAAAGGCGGGAGACCTTAGCGCGGCGGAAATCGATGTGGACCGCGCGGAATCATTTGTGACCGCCGCGCGGCTCGAAGCTCGCGATGCGCGGCCGGAGTTTTTCACGTCGTCGCTTGGCGCGCTCGACACCGTAGCACAACAGGCTCCGCAAAACCATCGGCTGTTCGACCACGTTACGCTCGCGCGCGTATCGCTTGCGGCATTTCGATCGTCGCTCGAGCCGTCCGTTGCGCCTGACGCGGGCCGCATTGTTCTCGGGGCGCCGCGAGAGCTGCTCGCAAATAGCGTTCTCAATCCCGCATCCGCCGGCGGGCGCTATCTCGATGCCACGCTGATGCCGGACATGGCGGAAATCCTGCTGCCGCCGTCGACGCGCTCGTTTGCGGACAACACGAGCGTGGAACATTTGACGATCGCAGGCGCAGCGCAAACGCTCGACGGCATTCGCTGGCGCAACGTCACGTTCGTGGGCACGCGGCTGCGGTATGAAAGCGGGGAACTCGATCTGCAGAACGTTCACTTCGTGCGCTGCCGCTTCGGATTTTCGAGCGACGATCGCGGCGCGCGCCTGGCGACGGCTATCGCCCTCAGCCAGACTTCCATCGGGATTCAATAACGGACTCGCGTTACCTGCGACGCGGTTTTCTGCTAGTTGGAGCCGTGGTGAAATACTTTGCGTTCGATATCCGGCCAAAACTCGCTGAACGCGTTTCCCGCCGTCACGCCGCCGAAACCTTCCAGCGTACGAATGCCCGCATGGTATGAATCGGCCTCGCTGTCCGCGCGCCAAAGATTCGAAATAAAATTGTTGCCCGGGACGGCGATGAAGCGCGCATACGCGGGTTCGAAGTTGCCGTCGCGCCTGCGTGTGAGAAATGTCTGTTTGACGACGCTGCCCACGCGTCCGCCGAACGACTTCTCCGGCTCCCGGAAATAGCGCGGATCCTCGCCCCAGAGCGCGCCGACACTCGCCTCCATCACGTTGCTGGTCGCGATTCCCGTTAGGCGCATGCCGTAACGTTGGCCAAAGCCCCGAAATCCGGGCCCGTATTCGGACGGCCGATCGAGCCCCGTGCCAATCGCCGAAGTGAAAACGCCCGCCGCCAGACTCCGCGGCCCAAGCGTTCCGACGAGCACCCAGAGCGCCCGTTATTCGCCGGTGATCGGCTCGTACGTGTCCACCGCGTTTTTCGGCTGCGGCGCGGACGGCAGTGCGGAACTGGCTTCGCTTGCGCGTCCGCTCGACGTCACCCCGACAGCGGACTGAGCGCGCAAGCTGGCCGCGCAGGCGAAAAACAGCGCCAGCGCGATTGTGCAGCCGCACCATCGCAGCGAGTCAGAGGAATTCAGAAAGAGAAACGTCGACGAGTGTTGCGGCGGCATTGGCGTCATTGGGGACCTTATCGGCTCAATTTGCGCAGGTGAAGCAATTCTTGCGGATGAACATCGCGGCACTATAACAGATTCTAGCCAGCCAATTCACGCAGAATTCCAAAGGCGGATACGCATGCCTATGCAGACGCAAAACCAGAAAGCCGATTCCGCGATCGTCCCGGTAGAGGGACCAGTTGAAGGGCCCGCAAACAAAACCGATCGAGACCGCGCGAATGCCTCCCCAAGTGCACGACTTGCCGCGCCGCCCTACGGCCCGAACAACGAGCAGTTGCCGGAACGCCTGCCGGAGGCGCTGCGCAGGCTCGTGGTGTAATTTTCAACCGAGTCGGAGTCATCGCGTCGCCAGGATTACGAATTTGAGAAAGACTACTTTCAGCTCAGGCCGAATCTGGCAACCGAACCGCAAAAATGGAAAGCCGCGTGCCGATTTACATCGATCCTCAAATTGAGAGCAGGGGGGCCGGGCGATCTACAAACTGATGCACGACGGCGAAGTGTATCGGCTATTCTCGATCCGCAAGGACGGTGTGGTGGTACTCGATGGGAATCCGCAGAACGAATTCCCCCCCCACGCAAACGAGCCTTAAGACGCTGTACATGAACGACGACGAAGTCTGCGAGATGAAACTGGATTGGCTCCATGCGTTTTTCGAGATCGATACTGCTCCCGACGAGCGCGTGCTGCGCGCTGCGGCACGGCGCCAAAAGGGTAGAACTGGTGCCTCGCACTGGAAGTCGTTCATTTTGCCCCATCAGAAGAAGCAGCCTTCGGCGCCGGGCGCACGCTGACAGCGTGATTCGGGTACGGCCAGTGGGGGAATCCGCGTTAGATGTGCGGCAGTTGTTGGGTCATGCAATGAATTGTGCCGAGGCCGAGGACCAGGTCGCGGCAATAGATGGGCACGATTTCGCGATCGGGGAACAGGCGCGCGAGCGTATCGAGCGCGATGCGATCGGCGGGATCATTGAACGTGGGCACGAGAACGATTTTGTTCGCGATGTAGAAATTCGCATAGCTCGCAGGCAGGCGCTGCCCATCGAACATTACCGGCGCAGGCATCGGTAGCGTTTCGATTCGCAGCGGTTCGCCCGCCTGGTCTTTCGCGCTTTTGAGCAACGCCAGATTTTCCGCGAGCAGCTCGTGATTCGCGCCGGCGGGATCGTCTTCGACAACGGTAACAACCGTATTCGCATCGACGAACCGCGCGAGGTCGTCCACGTGTCCGTGTGTGTCGTCTCCCGCGATGCCGCGATTCAGCCAAAGAACATTGGTGACGCCGAGGTACCGCTGAAAGATTTCGGCGTAATCGTGCCGGGTGAATCCCGGATTCCGCTCCTGTACTTTGCTCAGCAGGCATTCCTCGGTGGTAAGCAGGGTGCCGAGGCCGTTCACGTCGATTGATCCACCTTCGAGGACCACGCGACGACCCTTGTGCTCGGGCAGAATCACCGAGCGTTTCAGCAGAGCGTTCGCGCGCGTCACGACGCGTGCATCTTTCTTGTGATCGTCATACTTCGCCCATCCGTTGAAAACGAAATTCAGCAGGGCAGGCGAGCGAGAAGAAGCGGCGACATTCGATGCCGCATCGGCCGGAACAACCGCAATCGGCCCGGAATCGCGCATCCAGCCGCGGTTCGTGGATACCCGAAAGAATTCGACAGCGCCGAGATTCACTCCCGCTTTGCGCAGAATTGCTTTGACGCGCGCTTCGGCGGCGACGCTTTCCACCAGTAGGAAGACGCGCTCCACGCGCGCAAGATGCCGCACGATTTCCGCGAACGCCCACGGAATCGGAGAAAACTTGCCGGGCCAGTCGGTCAGCTCGTGAGGCCAGCCGAGCCACGTCGCTTCGTGCGGCTCCCATTCGGCGGGCATGCGGAGGAGTGTTTCCGCGCCGAAAGACATCTGAGGAGGCAGGGAAATATCCTCGCAACGATTATCTATTTCGGAGCGCAAGCTGCGACTTTGTGATTTCGGCGGAGCGCCGCGTTTCTTGGATTTCATTTACCGAGCCAGCGCTTGAGGATGGGCTCGTAGGCGTCGATGCGGCGGTCTCGCAGGAAGGGCCAATTGCGGCGTGTGTCCTCGCTTTTGGTTGGATCGCATTCAGCGACGAGAATTTCTTCTTTGTCGTTCGAAGCCTGGGCAACCGTTTGCCCGAACGAATCGGCCACAAAGGAATTTCCCCAGAATTCGATTCCAGGATCGCCCGCGGCCGGATTGCCTTCGAAGCCGACGCGATTCACAACCGCTACGTACACGCCGTTGGCGATGGCGTGTCCGCGCTGAATGGTTCGCCACGCGTCCACCTGCGCCGGCCCCCACTCCTCCTTCTCCGCCGGATGCCAGCCGATGGCGGTGGGATANNGGATGCCAGCCGATGCTGGTGGGATAAAAGATTACCTGCGCGCCTTGCAGCGCGACGATCCGCGCCCCCTCCGGGTACCACTGATCCCAGCAAATCTGCACGCCGATGCGGCCGTAGCGCGTGTCGAAATTCGGAAAACCCAAATCGCCCGGCGTGAAATAAAACTTTTCGTAGTAGAGCGGGTCGTCCGGAATGTGCATTTTTCTATATTTGCCGAGGAACGAGCCGTCGGCATCGAGAACCGCGCAGGTGTTGTGGTAAATGCCGGCGGCGCGGCGTTCAAAAAGGGAAGCGACCAGCACGATTTTATTTTCGCGCGCGATTCGCGCAAGCGCTTCGGTAGTGGCCCCGGGAACGGGCTCGGCGAGATCGAACAGGGAAGCGTCTTCCGTGCGGCAGAAGTATTCGCCGCGGAAAAGCTCGTGCGTGCAGATGATTTGCGCTCCGCGG
>PKUY01000031.1 GCA_003131705.1 Acidobacteriota bacterium
TTCTGAGCCCTGAGCGGCGGCGAGTCGACTCAGTATCCGATAACACATTCTAGGGCCAGGGGGTTCATTGCTTAACCGACTGGTCCTTATTGCGACGCGAAGCCCGCGATTTCAAAAGGGATTGCGCGCACCTCTTGTGAGGACTCGATCAGCTTGAAGGTTGCTTCTTCTCCCTTTCCTTTGCCCACCTGACACGCGCAGCATTCCTCGCGATCTCTTGGCGCTTCTCAGACGTCATTTTCTTAGCTCGCGCCTTCCCGCCGAGTTGTCCTAACTGAACGGCATGCGGGTTCTTGTCCTTCTTTTCAGTCATACCCACCAGAAACCATATGTCTGCGGAGAACAATAAATCAAGGAGAAATACTTGACACTGCTAAGCGCTTAGCATATGCTAAGCGCTTAGCAGTGAAAAAGGAGATGGTATGAGAAGGAACCCTGAATCAGTTCGGAGAAACGCTGATCTAGCCCGCGAATCATGGGGAGAGCTTTCCCCGGCATTGCTCCAAGGGCTCGAGGAACTGACCGAGAGGTACGGCCTGTCGGTGGCACTGGGGGACCTACAGCAAATTGATGGGCGTTGGTATGTAACCCACGCTGGCTTGCTCCGCACTGCTCAACGCAGGCGATGTCACGCTATTCGGACTTCCCTTCAGAAGGCCAATTCAGAGTAGCGAAATCATCGTTGGGTGTTTAAGGCCACAGTTTACAAAAAACCCAGTTCAAGAGGCTTCGTCGGCTATGGCGACGCCAATCCTTCGAACGTCTCGGCTCTGGTCCGCGGGGCCGAGTTGCGCATGGCTGAGACCCGAGCCGTCGACCGGGCCCTTCGGAAAGCTTATGGGATCGGACTCTGCTCCGTCGAAGAATTGGGGGCGTTCTCCAGTCCACCAAAGCCCATCGCCNNAGGTCCAAATGGTTCGAGCAACGGTCACACCCGCTTGCGGGACCGGCTTTGCATTTTGATCCGAAAGTACGAACTCGATCCCGTCCGAGTTAAACGCTACGCCGCAGATTTCTGTTGTACCGAGACTCTACGCGATGCTGGCCGAGACTTGGTCGAGTCCTTTATCACGACTCTGGCCGACCAAGCGGCCAAGGACCGTGAGGGCTTGATTTGCAAGCTGAACAGCTATGGCCACACCGAGGCGGTGAAATCATGAAGCGACATATTCCAGGGCTCCATACAGGGGCCACAAACCCTGACGATTATCTCGAAGGCCTATTCCTGGTTTGCGTGGACCACGTCAACTACCGGTGGCATCCACAAAAGCCGTGCTTCCTGATTCGCTTTGGCATTCTCGAACCAGAAGAGCTTCGAAACCTGTCCATTTCAGGGCGACTTTATTGCACTCCGAAAGCCCTTTGGAGACTCAACTGGTTCCTTCGCGACTTCGGATACGACACAGACTTGCTGGGGCGAGACGAAGTGGACGAGAAAGCCTTGCTTGGCCTTAGAGGAATCGTCCGCACTTCGCGCAAGACACTGGCTGGCCGGAGTTTTCTCAATCTCGATGGGTTTGCCCCCAGCGCGGAGTGGGAAAGCCTCTCGCTGAATGGCAACAGGGGGATTCCGGACGAAAAAAGGAACTCCAATGACTTACAGCTACACACAGATTAGCCATTACCTTCGCTGTCCGCGAAGCTACCGCTTTCGGTATCTCGATGGCTGGCGGGAAAAGGACACCCGCGCCACGATGGTTTTCGGTCGCTGCTTTGAAACCGCGCTCGGAGCCTACTTCCGCGGCGAGGACTCAACCGCAGTGCTCTTCAAGGAATGGGGCGCGTTTCGTGACTCTCCTTTCGAATACAGGAAGGGAGACTGTTGGGATCGCCTGGTCCATCAGGGAGTCCACCTGCTCCAGAAATTCGCACAGGATGATCGCGTTCAGGTTCTCCGACCTCAACAAAACCTACAAGTGAAGCTGCTCCGAGCCCTATCTGGTAACAACGAGTTCGTTTCTTACATCGATGCTCTCGGTACGCTGGATAGCAAGCCGTGTTTGATCGATTGGAAGACCACGACCAGTCGTTATGCCGAAGAACCCCAAGCTTTACTGACATTGGATCCCCAGCTCATTTGCTATTCCTGGATCAGTGGTATCTCCGATGTTGCATTCGTTGTATTCGTGCGAAAGCAGCAGCCCGAGATCCAGTACCTAAAAGCATCGATCTCGGAAGACCAGCGCCGTGAGTTTGGTCGGCTGATCGAAACAACGGTTGGCCAGGTCGAAACTGGTCAGTTTCCTGGCCACAGCGGCATTCGATTCCCTCAGAACCCTTGTGTCAGCTGTTCGCATCTTGGGCTCTGCCTGAACGATCAGCAATAGATCGATGTCAACTTGATTCGAAAACCGGGAGCGAGCGACCTTGATTGGCTTGACGAGCTTGTGGACTAGCAGACTACCGATGGAACCCAATCTCGACCGACGGCGAGCTCTGCTTGTGATGGACAAGATTGACGAGATTCTGTTGTGGGATAAAACCAAGGAACAGGAACGGGACGTGCGCTTTGTGGAGCTCGGGCAGCATCTTTGCGAGGTTCGCGCAGGGCAGTACTGGAGGCTAGAGAGCCTGAAGTCATTTGATGAGTTCCTTCAAAGACGCTTTCCTGCGTCGCGCCGAAAAGCCTATTACCTAATGGCCATCCACGAAAATCTGACGAAAATCCCAAAGCAACAGCTTCGGGAAATAGGCTGGCGGAAGGCGGCGGAGATGGTCAGAGTCGCCCGGCGAGATGGCGAACGCTTCGATTGTGCACCCTGGGTGC
>PKUY01000168.1 GCA_003131705.1 Acidobacteriota bacterium
TCGTCGTTGCCGGGGATCACGTAGTCCACCACCGTCGGGTCGCAGTTGGTGTCAACCACCGCAACCACCGGGATGCCCAGCTTGCGGGCTTCCTTCACGGCAATCGCTTCGTTGTTGGAGTCGACGATGAAGAGCGCGTCAGGCAGCCGCTTCATGGTCTTGATGCCGGCCAGGTTCGCCTGCAGGTGCTTGCGCTCCCGCTCCAGGCGAATCACTTCCTTCTTGGTCAGCAGTTCGTACCGGCCATCCGTAGCCATCTCATCCAGTTCCTGAAGGCGCTTCACCGACTTCTGCACCGTCACCCAGTTGGTGAGCAAGCCGCCCAGCCAGCGCTGGTTGATGTACGGCATTCCCGCGCGGGTGGCCTCTTCGGCCACGGCGTCCTGGGCCTGGCGCTTGGTGCCGACGAAGAGAATCGTCTTGCCGCTTGCGCACAGCTCTGTGACGAATTTCGACGCGTCCTTGAACAGCTTGAGCGTCTTCTGCAGGTCGATGATGTAAATGCCATTGCGCTCGCCGAAGATGTATTCCTTCATCTTCGGATTCCAGCGCCGCGTCTGATGGCCAAAATGAACTCCGGCCTCCAGAAGCTCTTTCATCGTAATTTCGACTCCCAAATTACCTCCTCAATAAAGGGATGCTTCGGATCCCGGTAAGCCGGGACAGCATCCTTTTCTGCCGGTTTCTTGCCGGCCGCGAATTAGCTCCGGCCTTAGGGCCGGAGCCAGGATTGATTACCGCTTGCTGAACTGGAAGCGGCGACGTGCGCCCTTCTGTCCGTACTTCTTCCGTTCCTTCATACGCGAGTCGCGTGTGAGGAAACCGTTCTTCCGGAGCGCGGGACGCAGCTCCGGATTAAGCTTTGCGAGCGCGCGGGCAATACCCATGCGGACCGCACCGGCCTGTCCGCCGACGCCGCCGCCCTTTACCTGGCACTTCACTTCGAGCTGGTCGAGCATCTGCGTGAACTTCAGCGGCTCAACAGCGGCCGTGTTCCACGCGATGTTGCGGAAATATTCGTCGACGGGCCGCTTGTTCACCGTGAACAGCGCCGGACCCATCTTGATGTACACGCGCGCCACCGCTTCCCGGCGGCGGCCTGTGCCGTAGAACTTCTTTGGATCATCAGTCGAACTGGCGGCTGAACTCAACTTTCCTCCTGCTTCAATGACTGCCCGATTAGCGTCCCTAGACAGCATTCATCGCGGATGTGTCCACTGGGCGCGTAAATTTTCAAAAACTCTTTTCGCGAGGTTACAGCGCGAGCGGCTGAGGCTTTTGTCCGGCGTGGCGGGCGAGCGCTTCACTTCCGGCATAAACACGCAGCTTCTTTGCACGACGCGCGCGGAGCTTGTTTTTTGGCAGCATCCCAAGCACCGCTTCGCGCACGACCTCTGCTGGACGGCGTTGCATCAGCGCCCGAATCGGCACTTCCTTCAATCCGCCCGGCCAACCACTATGGTGACGATAAATTTTCTGATCGATCTTGTTTCCCGTGAGCTTGATGCGCTCCGCGTTGATCACAACGATGTGATCGCCACAGTCGAGAAACGGCGTATAGCTCGGCTTGTCCTTGCCGATCAAGAGACGCGCGATGCGCGTAGCCAGACGGCCCAGCACCTGCCCGTCGGCATCCACTACAAACCAGTTAGCCCCAACCGAAAGCGCTTCCGACTCCCGGCCCTTTGGAACATATGTCGGCATCTGCCCAGTCACACCTTTCCGTCTGATTCCTCTAAAGACAAACGCCAAGTGTAGGCTACCGGGTAATTTCTGTCAACGAAGAGTCTCACCTGCATAGCATTCTCCGAGTGAACCTCTTGGGGACGGCTGAAGCGGAGTTGTGGGGGGGACTCCACGGGCTGGTCGCAGCTCTCGGGCCGCCGCCGGGATTCGACGCGCGATATCTGCTGCCTGAAATTCCTCAGTGCGGTCCCGACCTTCGTCGAAAGTTGGCAAGTGTTTACGATAAGATAACTTCTCTGTAACTTGGCGTTCGCAGAATCATAGAAGGAGGAGGAGGCGTGACCTCGATCCTGTCTTCATTAACCGGTGTCAGTCCTTCGCAACCAGAGGTTTTCGACCGGCTACTTCGCAGGGCCGCCGCTTATTGCTGGCGGGAGCGATTCAAAAACCAGACGTCCAAGGGAGCTATCAACGTGAGTCACAATCAAATTGGAGAAACCGCGGGTGCTATCTGGGAGACTCTCGCGAAGGACGGTCCCTTGACGTTCGCCGCCATCATGGAAGAAGTGAACGTGCCACAGAGCGTTTTCTTCATGGCGATTGGCTGGCTTTCGCGCGAAGAAAAACTGCAATTTGAGCCAGCCAACGGCGACTACCTCGTTCGGCTAGCGTGAGTCCATATTCCCTCGTAACAGGGAGCACACCGGCGTAGTGTCCGAACGCTCGGTGCGCAGCACATCGCATGCGTAACGATTTGGCTGGAACAGTCCGCGCAGAAATCAAGGAAGGCAGCGGCGGGCCGCATCGCGCGACCCGTCCACCGGTTGAGAGCGATAAAACTTAGTCCGAGGAGCTAGCCGTCGTCGCCGCGGCGCGAGGAGTCCGCGTGTACGAAGGCTTGTCGAGATCGTTGCCGCTATCGCTTGCTTCGCCGGTCTTATCGATTTCGATTGAGCCTTTGAAGTAAGCGCCGTCCTCGATCATGATCCGGGCGGTCGTCAGGTCGCCAACCACCGAGCCGTCTTTCTTGATCTCGATGCGGTCGCGGGCCCGCAGATTGCCCTTCACGTTTCCGTACACGACCACTTCGCGGGCGATTACATCGGCGGTGAGGCGTGCGCTCGCGCCAATCGTCAGCTTGCGGTCTTCCAACTGCACCAGCCCTTCGACGCTGCCGTCGATGGCCAGGTCTTCGTTGCCGGTGATCTCGCCCTTCACGTGCAGACTTGCGCCGAGACGTGCTGTGCCGCTGCTGCTGCGGTCAGCGGATGTCGTCGGATACGCCGAATCCAGTGGTGCCATGGTCTTTGCCTCCCCAGTAGAAGATGGTGCAGGTGATACGTTCGTTCTAGGCTGCTGCGGTAGCGGCGTCCTAGCGGGAGTATCTTGCTTTTTCTCTCCCCACATTTACCCTCCTTGGGCCCAACTGCGCCGGAACCATAATGGTATGCGGACCGGGGATAACAATCTATTCCCGTGTGAAATATGAACCCAGCCCAAAATGGGACAGTGTGTCCGGGGAGATAACTGACGATGCGACCAGCATCGTCATCCTGCCCCCGGGCCACTGCCGGCATGAAGGACATCATCCTACGTTTTGAGGTTAGAACCGAACAGAACGAGCGATTGAAGACTCACCGCAGGGAGGTGGAGGCTGCGGAGAAATTCGAGAGCAACGGCTAGCCGATGGATCTCACTCAAGCTTTGAAAGTTATCCGGGGTGAGGGGAGCAAACGGTAAGACCCGAACCGACACAGATCTCGCAATTTTCTTCGGGCGTGGCGTCTCTGTGGTAAATCTTCTCTGGCGTCAGTACTTTCGCAGTACGCCGACAACTCGTCCTTGAATTTTCACATCCGTCGCGGCCACCATGATCGGCGCCATCGTCGAATTTGCAGGCTGCAGTCGGATTTTGCCGCCCGGCTCGCGATAAAATCGCTTCACGGTCGCTTCATCCTCGCCCACCAGCGCGACTACAATTTCCCCGGGGTTCGCGACCTGGGTCTGCTCGACCACGATGTAATCCCCGTCGAGGATATGATCCTCGCGCATCGATTCGCCCTTCACCTGCAGCACGAACGTATTCTGCCCGCGCGCAAAATCAGCCAGCGAAATCGTCTCGCGATCTTCGACCGCTTCGAGCGGGCGACCCGCGGCGATCCTTCCGGCCAGTGGCAGCTCGATCACGTGGCGGTCCAAAATCTCCTCGCGCACCGGCTTCGGCAGCTGCGTCACCTCAATCGACCGGCTCTGGTTGTACCCGCGCCGTATGAATCCCTTCTTCTCAAGTGTCGAGAGATGTTTGTGCACCGTCGCGAGCGAAGTCAGCTTCATGGCGTGCGCGATTTCCTCGAAGCTAGGCGAGTAGCCGTTCTTGTTTATGAATCCCACAAGGTAATTCAGCACTTCCTTCTGCCGTTTCGTCAGTGACATCGCAGTTCCCCCAGCAAACCTAGCAATATCTTGCGAGAGTGTAGGCGAACCAAAAGCGAAAGTCAATGGTACCCACGGACAGTGTCCTAATTTGGGCGCCCGAGAGGACCATTCCCTCATCGCCCTGTGTCGAGTTGGGCCGATGAGTTGCTGTTATTTAGTTGTCAAAGAGCGATGCGGGCTTTCGTCAAGAAAGCTGAACTCCGAAAAAGTTGCGACTAGAAATGCTTGCGACCGTTTGTTTCGAGTGACTTAGAGGGGATTCTAATAACGACGATGTTGCGATTAGAAAACTGGAGATGGGCGACGAGCAGGTACCGCGCCGGCGATTTGCCCTGTGCTTGGCAAATACAAAATGCCGCAAGCACACGATGCGACACCAGCATTCTGTAAGGCGATTTGCAGGCTGTACGAGAGTGCAGATTCGGGCCAGGCGCGAAAAGTAGGACCTGCAAACTTAAATTTGGGGCACGCGATCCATCAATCCACTACGATTTCCATCATTGTGAGATAACAGCGCGCACCTGGAAAGTCTATTTCCTTGCGGCGTCAACCTGCTGCTGAACCGCCATCCTGAATTCAGACGGATGAGCGATCTTCAGAAAAGGCTCGGGCGTCCCGCCAGTGCCGTGGATCATCACCGTCCCGTAGCCCAGCATCCTTCCCGCTACTGATTCTTCGATTCCGATGCTCTCGACTTTCGCGAGCATGATTTCGAGCGATCTACGGCTGGTCATCCCTGTCTTGATGATCACCCGTTTGTCCGTGACGGCAATTTCCGTAGCGTTTTTCTTGACGACGTTATAGCCAAAGATAATCGCGGCCACAAAGATTAGGACGGCGCCCGCAATAGTGACGTCGTTGACGGGGATCTCATTGCCGGCGATATCGTTTCGATAAACCAAAACAGCAATTCCCGCCCCAGCGATGATCGCCGCGAGGATGGCAGACCCAAACAGAACGCTCCAATGAATGCCTGTGCGATATACAACCTTCTCGCCCGGAATCAGATTGTTCTCGACGTAGCTCATCGATATTCGGTCGAAAAAGCCAGGAGCACGTTGCCTGAATTGCTTCCAGTCACGGCGTAGCCTGAGCCGATGAAGAGCATGCCGTTCACGATCGAAGGTCCGATGGAGCTGATCGCGCCGCCCCTCGCGGCCACCTTATTCACCGTCGCGAACGGCCTCGCCGTGTCGTATTCCCAAAGAATGTGGCCGTCAACGGACGAAAGCGCGTGCAGCCTCCCGTCCGACCCCGCGACAAATACGACGCCGGGCATTGCGGTCGCGGCGGCCGAATTAATGACGCGAGTAATCGTGACATTGCTCGGCACGCTGCCATCTTCATTCAAGCGGACGGGTATCTTAAACGTGGCACGCCAAACTATATCGCCGGTCGCGAGCTTCAATGCGACCATTCCGCCCGATTGCAATCCATAGTAGACGTTCTGTTCGTCCGCGGCCCCGCCCCAAACCACGCCGTTCAGGTGCGCCGCGAAGGAGTTTTCCTGGCCCTTCGGTATTTCGACCACGTGGACACTCCACACCACGGCGCCCTTGCGATCAGGATCGAGAGCCGTAACGGTGCCATTCTTCATCCCGAAAACGACGACGCTCTTGCCGCCGGCGAGCTTGCGCAGGATGGGCGAATTCCCGATGTCCTGGTCGGGTCCATTCACCTTCGGGCAGTTGTCAGTGCGATCTGGCCCATTGCATCCGCCCATGAACGCGTCGCCAGCTTGCGCTTGATAAAACCACAGGATTTTGCCGGTTTTCAGATCGAGCGCCATTATTGAATCGGTCGTGTCCGGAGCAGGATCGGTCTGGCCGTCACCCGTTCCCACGTAGACCGCGCCGCGCTTCACATCGATGGTGGGAGAATTCCAGATCGAGCCGCCGGACGGCGCGTATTGCTGCACGCCTTTCGAATTCTTCCGCACGGGCTTCGGCGTGTCGACAACATACGTCTTCCAGACTTGCGCTCCCGTGTTCGCGTCGAGCGCGACCACGCTACCCCGACCGGTGCAGCAGGAATAGTCGAGGTTGGACGACGAAAACTCTTCGGAGGATGACACTGAGACGTAGACGCGGTCTTTATAGACCTTGGGCGCGGCGGTGATGCGCGCGACGAAATGATCGTCAACCTTCTGCACCCAAAGTTCGGCGCCGGTTTGCGCGTCCACGGCGTACACGTTCGCGTGGGCGTCTCCGAAATAGGCGGCGTACTTCGTTGCACCGTGTCCCTTCACTCGCTCGATCGTGACTGCGGTGCGCACAGAACCCTTGGCCTGATACGACCAGTAGATGCATCCGGTGCTCGCGTCGAGCGAATAGACATAGCCGATATCGCTGCCGACGAAAACGCGCCCGGAGACAATCGTCGGTTGGCCGAACGCCGATAGCCCCGTCGGATATCCGAATGCCCACTTCAATTTCAATTGCGGCACTTGAGCGGCGGTGAGGCCGGCGCCCTTGGCATCCTGGAATCGCGAGTCGACGATATCGGGGCTCCAGCCATTCCACGACGGTCCGGCGGACGGATCCGCCAGCGGAGGATTCGACGCGCAATGGTTCGGCATGTCCTTCGCGTCGCCTTCCTTCAGGCTGCCTAGCGGCCGCCCACTCAGAAACGTCGCCAGCATTTTTCGCTGATCTTCCGTCAGGCTCTCCCCTTGAGCTTTCATCGCTCCGATGGTCAGCGCGTCGTAGATTCTCTCGGGAGACATTTGCCGGATCGTGTCCGGCGACGGTACACGCTCCATGTTGGGATTTCCGTGGCAGCCCATACAATGCGTTTGGAAGGTTCCGATGCCGGTTTCAGTTCCGGTCGCGAGGTTGGCCGTTTGCGGCGCTGGCGGGGCCTGCGTTGATGCCGGTGCTTGCTGCGCGCGAACTGCGTCAGACGAATACAGACAACCGAGCAATCCGGCTGCTGCAATCGCGACGACGCGCAAAGTTTTTCTCATGACGGCGGATTCCCCTTTGTTCAGGCCGACTTGCTCCAGGTCACTCGTCAGACCTACTGCCACGATCCTACTTGTCGCTAATGCCGCCCCACGCGGAGTTCAAATGGTACTGCAAGCCCGATCCAACCATTTCGATCCGCCGAATCTTGCCGTTTTCGATTTTGAACGCCTCGGTGACTTCGAGACTCGACGGCCGGTTGAAGTTTTTCATGGAAACGTCCTGGCCATTCGTGAGGTGGATCGTTTGCACGGTGCCGTTCTGGTCGAAGATCACGTACGCCCACACGATTCCGCGCTCTTCATCGACGATCGGAAAGCGCCGGTGATGAATTCGCGTAACCACCGCGTAGTAGCCGCTCTTGAACTGCGCGATGCAGCCCAGCGCAAACGCGTTGAACGGCGCGTTCGGCGACAGCGTAGGATTGTTCGTCGTATGGATTCCATTTTCGATGCGGTCGCAATCGTCGCTGAACGGGTACACGCCCTTCCCGTCATTATTCTCGAGCCCCGCGAAGTACATGTTGGCGGTGGTGATCAACTGCTGGCGCGAGACGCGCTGCCCGGCCGGAACCGTATCGAACCAGAGCGGTTCGGGCTGGCTCGTGTCCAAACCCGCGGCGTTGGAGGGACCTCCGCCGCCCTGGCGGTAATAGGTCGTCTCGATTTCGGTGATCCTGCCGAGTTCCACCCTCAGCCGCATCCCCATGATCACGATATGATCGCCCTCATGCATGGTCACCATGCAGCCGATCTGCTCGACGACGGGATCGGCGAAGCAGTGTTTGTAGCCGCCGACCGCTGTCGCCGTGCCCCAAAAACCGTCGCCCACATCCATCACCTGATCGTTTTCCGTGTACTTCACATCCGCAGCGAGCGGTAAACTTTTCGGATTGTGCGCCGCCAGCGCCGCCAAATACTGAGTGGCCAGGCCTTCGAGGCACGCCCGGTTGCAATCGACGGGAATCGAACCTGTTGCCGAAACCGTCCTAGTCAAACTCCCGGCCATCATCGCTACCCCTAGACAGCTCAATCCGACCACTACCAGCATCTTCGCTCGCATCGTTAGTTCTCCTTCCAAACCTCGTCGGCTTGGCAATCAGCGGCCTGAACCCTCGGTCCACCCGTTGCCCAGCCCATAAGGAATCGTGACGAACGGGCATGCCTCCACTTCGTGGATCAACCCACCGCGGATTCCGAAGGTCTCCATGGTCACCAGATTCTGCAGCATACCCGGAGGCGCGTCCGCCGGAGCGCCGCGCCTGGTCCCGTCGTGGACGAACAACGGGAATGTTGCCACCAGTCCTTTCTGTTCGTCGATAATCAGCGCTCTCCGCGGCCGGATATGCTTCATATACGCGAACGTCTTGCTGTCGATCTGCTGAGCGCACGTCATCATGCTGAATTTGAGTTGCGCCTTGCCCTGCTCGGTATCCGGATTCGGAAGCATCGGGGCGGGCATCATCCGACCTCCTGGCGGCGGATTGTTCACCGTCTGATAGCCGTTCTCATGCCGCACGCAATCGTCGGCAAACGCAGCGATCTTGCCGTCATCGCCCTCCAGAGCGTCGAAATACGAGTTGGCCCCGCGAATCAAAACCTCTCGCGAGCTTTTCTGCGAAGCGGGAACATCGTTCACCAACGTCTCCCGAGGCGTCGTCAGCATCGGGATCGCGGCCTGATTGATGCTGCGATCCCNNGTGATTTCCAGAATCTTCCCACGGTCGATTTTCAAGCGCACCGCCACGAGCGCGTCCTGACCCTGAATTTTCAGGCGCGCCTGCTCGGCCACCTGGCCTTCGACCGGATCGGCGATGTAGATCTTGAAGCTGGTCGGCTCGACCTTGGACCTCCACAAGAGTCCCTCGCCGACGTCCATGTGGCCGGTGTTTTCCGTCATCCGGACGTCCAGCGCTAGCGGTGGCACAGCCTTGGGATCATGCTTGAAGATGGCGTTCATGTAGCCGTCCATGATTCCAACCAGACAGGCCCGATCGCACTCCTTGATGGCGTCCGGGTTCCACGCGGGTGCTGGGCTTTGTTGTGGAGCTGGTTGGGCGGCGGCGATCTTTGCATCGAGAATTGCGATGGCGAACAGCAGGACCGTTCCCATTAGTATTCCCATTGGGCACAATTTCAGTTTCATCGTCGACCCTCCGCTTCCTGTGGCGCTTGTCCCCATTTTGCGGCCAAACGGGACGCACGATAGCGCGCTCTGGGGCGGGCGTCAATGCCGTCTCCGGGTTCGTGTC
>PKUY01000084.1 GCA_003131705.1 Acidobacteriota bacterium
CTGTCAATGGATTTTGGCGTCGAGCTGAACGGTTATTATGGCGATGCGGCGCTGACGGTAGGCGTCGGGAAAATCGCGCCGCAGCGGGAGAAGCTGTTGCGAGTAACGCGCGAGTCGCTCGATCACGCAATAGAGAAGGTTCGGCCCGGCAATCGCATCGGGGATGTTTCGGCTGCGGTGCAGCAGTGGCNNCCGCAGGTGCCGAACTACGGGAAGCCCAAGCGCGGCGTCCGCCTTCAGCCCGGGCTGACGATCGCCATCGAGCCGATGGTCAATTCGGGCGGCCCGGGAGTGCGAGTTCTCGATGACGAGTGGACCGCAGTCACGACGGACGGAAGCGACTCGGCGCATTTCGAGCACACCGTCGCGGTAACCGAGAACGGCCCGTGGATTTTGACGAGGCCGCGAGAAGCAACCGGGCCCTGCTGGTAAACGGAACGCGTCGAGCTGCAAAAGGGAGCGCATGGCACGAAAGACATTGCAGGAAAAAAAGAAACCGGGCGACGAGAGCGGAAAGGAAGACGCCATCGAAGTGATGGCCACGGTCATTGAGCCGCTTCCTAATGCGATGTTTCGCGTCGAGCTTGAAAACAAGCACAAGGTGCTGGCCCACATTTCGGGAAAGATGCGCAAAAATTTTATTCGTATCCTGGCCGGTGATCGCGTCGCAGTCGAGCTTTCGCCTTACGACCTGACGCGGGGACGCATCGTCTATCGATACAAATAGCGCGACATCAAGAGCAGCGGCAGTGACGGAACGGAGTCGAAGACATGAAGGTTCGAGCCTCGGTAAAGAAAATTTGCATGAAGTGCAAGATTGTTCATCGGCGCGGCGTGGTGCGCGTGATCTGCGAAAACGCAAAGCACCGTCAGCGCCAGGGCTAGGGAGGAAGTAACATGGCACGTATTGCAGGTGTGGACCTGCCGCCCAACAAGCGGCTATGGGTCGGACTTACAGCGATCTACGGCATTGGACACAAGCGAGCGCGGTCGCTGGCCGAACAGGCGAAGGTCGATGCTGAGAAGAAGATCAAGGACCTCAGCGAAGATGAATTGACGCATCTCCGTGCGGCAATCGAAGCCGAGGGCCGCATCGAAGGCGACCTCCGCAAGGAAACGCAGATGAACGTGCGGCGGCTCATCGAAATTCAGTGCTACCGCGGTCTGCGTCATCGCCGGAATCTTCCGGTGCGTGGCCAGCGGACGCACACCAATGCCCGCACCCGTAAGGGTCCGCGGAAGGGCGCGGTTGCCACAAAGAAAGTAGCGGCACGCAAGTAAAGTCAAGCTTGTAGCGACGTACGAAGAGAGGAACCAGCGTGGCAAAAGAACCTCAGGCTGCAGCAACCGCTACTTCGGGAGCGGCGGCAAAAACGACGAAGCGAAAGAAGGAATTTCGCAAGAAGAAGGAAAAGCGCGTGGTGCCGCATGGCCTCGTGTGCATCCAGGCGACGTTCAACAACACAATCGTCACCCTGACCGATCCCGATGGCCGCGCCGTGAGCTGGGCATCCGCCGGCTCGGTGGGTTTTAAAGGCTCGCGCAAAGGCACGCCCTACGCCGCGCAGCAAGCGGCCGTGACGGCTGCTGGAGTTGCACGCGACCAGTACGGAATGAAATCGGTGGATGTGCGAGTCAAGGGACCGGGAGCAGGACGCGAGTCGGCAGTTCGCGCGCTCGCGTCGTCGGGGCTTCACATCAACGCAATTAAAGACGTCACGCCCGTGCCGCACAACGGCTGCCGTCCCCCGAAGCGACGGCGCGTCTAAGCAAAAGAATTGTAGGTAGGGCATGGCACGCCGTGCCCACTTGCTTGAGAAGCAAAGGAGACAAGGACTTGGCAAGACATCGTGATGCAGTTTGCCGGTTGTGCCGCAGAGAAGGGCAGAAACTCTTCTTGAAAGGCCTCCGATGTTTTACGGAAAAATGTGCGATTGAGAAGCGCAACTTCGTTCCTGGGCAGCACGGCCAGGCGCGCCGGCCGAAGATGGTCGGTTACGGCATACAGCTGCGCGAAAAACAGAAGGTGAAGCGCACCTACGGCCTGCTGGAGCGGCAATTTCGCACCTATTTCGAGAAGTCCGAGCGGATGAAGGGCCCGACCGGTTCGAACTTGATGGTGATGCTGGAGCGGCGTCTCGACAACGCAGTCTACCGCGCGGGAATCGGAGGGTCGCGAGCCCAGGCTCGTCAGCTCGTGCTGCACGGCCACATCCGCGTGAAGGGCCGCAAAGTCAATATCCCGAGCTACCTCGTGGAAGTGGGCGACGACATCGCGCTCAAGGAAAACATGCATCAGAACGCCATGGTTCTTGAGGCGCGCAACCTGGCGCAAAGTCAGGGACTGGCGCCGTGGCTCGATATTGACCGCGAGAATTTCAAGGCGCGCGTTGTGGCAATGCCGCGCCGCGAAGACGTGCAGACTCCGCCGATGAACGAGCAGCTTATCGTCGAGTTGTACTCGAAGTAGCGCACAAACTTTTTCTCTTAGGATCGTTTGCGGATCCGCCGCTGGCGGGCCGGAAGGAAGGACTAATATGTGGAAGGGATTTCAGAAACCAAAGCGGTTGGCGGCAGAACCCGAGACGCTGACAGATAAGTACGGAAAATTTGCCGCGCAGCCTTTTGAGCGCGGATGGGGCACCACGGTCGGAAACGCGCTGCGGCGAGCGCTACTGAGCTCGATCGAAGGCGCGGCCATCACCGCAGTGAAAATCGAAGGTGTCTTGCACGAATTTTCACCCATTCCGGGCGTCGTCGAAGATGCCACCGACATCATTCTCAATCTGAAGCAGGTGCCGCTGAAGCTCAACACGGACCAGCCGAAGACCATCACGCTCACTGTGGATACGCCCGGTCCTGTCACCTCCGCGAAGATCGAAGAGGACGCCGACATCGCCGTTCTC
>PKUY01000165.1 GCA_003131705.1 Acidobacteriota bacterium
TCCGCGCCATGGCCGGGAGCGGTATGCACGATTCCGCTGCCTTGGTCGAGCGTGACGTAATCGGCCAGCACAGCTGGCACCTTCAAATCGAGAAACGGGTGCTGGAACTGAATGCCTTCGAAATTTTTGCCTTTCCACGAGCCGTGGAAACTATCCACGCTAAGTTTCAACTCATCGGCAATCACCTGGAGACGTTCCTTCGCGAGCAGAAGTTTGCCGGCCGACGTTTCCGCGATCACGTATTCGAAATCAGGATCAAACGCCAGCGCGCGATTTGCCGGCAACGTCCAGGGAGTGGTCGTCCAGATCAGGGCGCTTACATTGCTACCCAGCGCAGCCGACTGCGGCCCATCAACGACGGGAAATTTCACCCAGATCGAAGGGCTGGTGTGATCTTCGTATTCCACTTCGGCTTCGGCCAGTGCCGTACGGTCATAGATGCACCAGTAGACGGGCTTCAGCCCGCGATACACGTAGCCTTTTTCGAGAAAATCAATGAAAGCCTCGGCGATGCACGCCTCCATGCTTGGGTCCATCGTGAGATAGGGCTTGTCCCACTGGCCGAACACACCCAGGCGCTTGAAATCGCGTTTGTGCGCTTCCACGAAACGCACCGCAAATTCGCGGCACATTTTCCGGAATTCGACGGCACTCACCTTGGCGGTCTTTCCTCCCAATTCTTTTTCGACCTGCGTCTCGATTGGTAGACCGTGGCAGTCCCAACCGGGAATGTAGGGCGAGCGGAAACCGGCCATGGTCTTCGACTTCACGATCATGTCTTTGACGATCTTGTTGAGGCCCGTGCCGAGGTGGATCTCACCCGTGGGATAGGGAGGCCCGTCGTGAAGGACAAACAACGGAGCGTCCGCCCGCGATTCAAGGATCCGGCGGTAGAGTCCCATCTCCTCCCATGCGGCCAATTGCTGCGGCTCTCGCTCGGGCAATTTTGCTTTCATGGGAAAATCAGTTTTCGGCAGATTCAGAGTGCTTTTTAGGTCCAGGGGTTTCACCATCTTGCGGGATCGAGAAGCCTTTCTTGAAAGCCCGGCCGCATTGTGTGGCGCGGCATGCGTGCTTGTGCTACAAGATTGCGCCGGGGAAACCGAAAATTCCGTTTGCGCGTCGTATGTTACAATGAATTTTGCGGCGTGTCAGCCGTGCCCGGGCCCAGACATCCTTTTCCGCGGAAGTGCGTCTAATGTTTAGGGTCGCTGCGGCGGGGGAATCAGGTAACTCGAATGCCAGATTTTACCACAATACTTGACGATGCTGGTCGCTCGACCTCCGAACCCACGCTCCGGCTAGGTCGCCTGGCCTCGCCTTCCCACGAATCGAGCCTGAAAAGCCTGTTTTCGAACCTCAAAGACTTTCTTACCGAGCGTCCTGTGAAGATGCGCGCCGGCGCTCCCACGGCATTCTCTGCGCCGCGATTTGGTACGGGACTGGGAGAGAATTTCAAGGAGTTCTTCCACTCAGGACCGGGCGGTCCGGTGAACTCCGACCTGCTGGTGAACTGGAGCCGTGAGACCAGCTTCTGGCAGAATCTCCGCGATCTGATTTTGCCGCCGAAGCTCGCGCCGCTGAAGACAACCAGTGCGCCCATTCCCGTTCCGGAAATCTGGTCGAAGAACCCGCAATTCAGCCGCGTGCAAATCGTTTCGATCATGGTTCACGTGGTGGTGATAGCGCTGGTCGTGATCCTGCCGATCTTGATTCCCAGCCTGCTTGAGCCGCCGGTTACAAAGGCCAACAATTTAGAAGAGCAGGATGTCACGGTCTCTAAGTACCTTCCCAAGCTTAAACCTGCGGCTAAGTTGGCAGGAGGGGGCGGCGGAGCTCACGACGTGCTTCCAGCAACCAAGGGAAAACCGCCAAAGTTCTCCCTAATACAACTCGCAGCGCCGCTGGCGAAACCAGTTCCGCACCCTCAGCTCCCAGAGACGCCTACGGTGGTCGGGAATCCCGATATTAAATTGCCGAGTCCGAATTTGCCGAACTGGGGCGACCCACTCAGCACAAAGAATACCGACTCAATGGGGCAGGGACACGGCAGTGGCATTGGCAATGGAAACGGCGCGGGCATTGGACCTGGCTCTGAGTACGGCACCGGCGGCGGAGTTCCAAATGCCGGGTCGGGCGGATATGGCGTTCCTTCCTGCCTCTATTGCCCACGACCTGACTATACCGATGAAGCCATGAAGGTGAAGGTCCAGGGCGTTGTGGAATTGATCGCGATTGTTGGCCCGGATGGCCGCGTCTCAGACGTTCACGTAGTGAAGGGTCTTGGACTTGGGCTGGATGAAAAGGCTATTGCGGCGGTTCGCACGTGGCGGCTCACGCCGGCTCGCGGCCCGGACGGCAAACCAGCAGCCGTTCGCCAGATCATTGAAGCCGTGTTCCAACTGTATTGACGCCTGCGGTTATTTACTCGCTGGCCTGGCCGATCTGATTTCCATCAGAGCACTACACCATGGCACGGGCGTATCCGCCCATTCACCCTTCTGCTACGATGAGCGCATGAAGTCCGCAATTCGCGTCGCCGCTTTTCTGCTGTCCAGTATCATCGCCATCGCGCCCCGCGCCGTCGCGCAAAACGGTTCCATAGTGTTTGTCGCACGCGCAACTCCCTCCGGAGGATTGGAAGAACCGGTTCGCGGCTTTCCTTTTTACCTACTGAGCTGGAGTTTCGAGGCAATTGCGAAGGAAGCGGAGGCGGAAGATCCAAAGCCGGACATGAACGCGTTCATCGAAAAACTCGACTCCACTTATTCGCCGGAATTGAAAGCATGGATGAAGAAGACGCAGTGCGTTTCGTTCGCTGGCGAAGATTTCATCAAGAAGCTCACGCCCACCGACGTGCTGGCCGTTCCGGAATTCCGCAAAGCGTATATGGACCGCAACGTCGGCGATCAATCAGCGGATTTCCCGAAACCGAAGGTGAAGCCATCGGACCAGGCAAAGCATCCGGAAAAATTCGACAAGCTTTCGGCCGAATACGCGGATACGGTTCACCACTACGTCGAACAGCACCCGCAAAGCGTTGATGGAATCGATCTCGGCCTAGCGGATATCGATCCCGGACCGAAATGGAACGATCTAGTGGGCAGACGAGCTCCCGCAATTCACCACCGCGCTCTCGATTTAGCGGAGTCAAAATATCTGATTGCACGCACGGAAACCGATCTTCAAGGTCAGGGGTTTCTTCGCGGTATCCCGCCGGGAACCTACTGGATCAGCACGCTCGACGTCGCTGCCAATGTCGGCGACGCGCGACCGCGATGGGACGTGTCGGTCACCATTGGACCCGGCGAAACAAAGTACGTTGCGCTTTCGAACGTCAATTCCATTAAGCCCGCCCCGGCTACTCCCTAACAGGTCGCTTCGGAATGTCTCAGGCTGACGACATCACTCGCTGGATACGCGGCCTCGCCGATCCCGATCCTGCGAAAAGACTTGCCGCCGCGACGCAACTGCAGCTCGTGGCATCCACTCTGTGCCAGTCTGCAATCAATGAATGGAACGAGAATCTTGAATTTCGAGAACTCTTGCGCCCATTCGCGGCCGACGCGGCGGGCAAACCACACCATAGCAAGGCACCATTCGTCACAGGCATTGCGGTGCAGCCTGAAGATTTCGAACCAATCCGCGCTGCCAACGGATCGCCCCGGCTCGCGGATGTCCCGCCGGACCAGGATGCGCTTGAATTCGAGCTTCGATTCCGAGATCACGCCGATTTCGATATTCTGACCACGCGCGATCCCGGCGGCTCCGGCGCGATTGCACGATACCTGCAGAAATTCGGCGAGGGAATTCAGCAGATAGAAATCTATGTCGGGAATGTGGACCGAGCCACCGAAATCCTTCGTTCTCAATTCAACCTTGCACCGATATATCCGGCAACGCGCGCGGGCGCAGCTGGCACGCGCGTAAATTTCTTCCTTGCTGCGGCGCCCGGCAATAAAAGGGTCCTGATCGAGCTCGTGGAAGCAAAACCGCCTGAATCTTAGGGTCGTTCAAACCACATCCAATGATGCAGTGTCGAGGAAAAGCGATTCCTTCGCTATTCGCCGCTCTGCTCGATGAGCTTCGCGACGAGCGCTGTCCACCCTGTCTGGTGGCTGGCGCCCAGCCCAGCTCCCGTTTCGCCGTGAAAGTATTCGTAGAAGAGAATCAGGTCACGCCAATAGGGATCGTCCTGAAGGAGCGCTACATCGCCATTCACGGGCCGGCGTCCATCGCGCCGCAGGAAAATGTGAGACAGACGGCGCGACAGTTCACTCGATGCGCTCCAAAGAGTTTTCTGCTGGCCTGAGCCCGTTGGAAACTCTACTTTGAATTCGTCGCCATAATAGTAATGCACGCGCTGCATGGACTCGATGAGGAGAAAGTTCATCGGGAACCAGACCGGCCCTCGCCAGTTCGAATTCCCGCCAAAGAGATCCGTGGTGGATTCGCCGGGCTCATAGTTCACTGAGTGAGACTCGCCGTCCACTTTGAGCATGAACGGGTGATTTTCGTGAAATTTTGAAAGCGCGCGGACGCCGTGCGGCGAAAGAAATTCATTCTCGTCCAGAACGTACTTGTAAATTCTCTCGAGCTTCTGGCGGTTGGCGATTGTGAGAAGCAGACGCGGGCCGCCGGCCGCGTGACGGCTCATGTCCACGTGTTCGGCCACGTCGGCGTGGTGACGCAGGAACCACTGCATGCGGCGGTTAAAAGCCGGGAGGCGTGCCAAATCCTCGGGATCGAATGTCTCCACCGCAAAAAGCGGAATTAGCCCCACCATCGAGCGCACCTTCATGGGGACTGGTCCAGTGTCAGCAAGATGCAGCACGTCGTAATAAAACCCGTCTTCCTCATCCCACAGCCCGATTCCCCTGCCGCCCATGTCATTCATCGCCTGCGAGATGTAAACAAAATGCTCGAAGAATTTGCTGGCTACATCTTCATAAGACGGATCTTCATGCGCCAGCTCCATCGCCATCGAAAGCATATCCAGGCAGAACATCGCCATCCAACTCGTCCCATCGGACTGCTCGATGAAATTGCCCGGGCCGAGGGGCCGCGACCGATCGAACACGCCGATATTGTCGAGGCCGAGGAAACCGCCTTCGAAGACATTCTTTCCGTCCGGATCCTTGNNGCTTGCGATTTACCCACCACGTAAAGTTCAGGAGCAACTTGTGAAAGACGCGCTCCAGAAAGGCACGGTCGGGCTTCTTCTGAATGCGAGCTGCGATTTTGTATATGCGCCACGCCGCCCACGCGTGTACGGGCGGATTTACGTCGGAAAAATTCCATTCGTAGGCAGGCAATTGCCCATTGGGTCGCATGTACCATTCGCGCAGGAACAGAACGAGTTGATCCTTTGCAAAATCGGGATCGATCAGCGCCATCGTCACGCAGTGAAACGCCAAATCCCATGCCGCGTACCAGGGATATTCCCACTTGTCCGGCATCGAGATCACATCGGAATTGTGCAGATAGACCCAGTCGTGATTTCGTCCCTGGCGCCGGGCGGGATCGGGTGCAGGCCGCGTCGGATCGCCCTGCAGCCAGCGGCTGACGTCATAGTGGTAACTCTGCTTGCCCCACAGGAGTCCGGCAAACGCCTGGCGCTGCACCATCCGCGCGTCGATGCCCATTCCCGCGTGAACGCGCTGCTCGTAAAACTCGTCGGCTTCTTTCAGTCGCTGATCGAAAACCGCGTCGAACGCGGGGCCAAAGGATTTCTGCGTTGATACGCTTTTCTCTGCGGGATTGCGATCCATGAGGCGAGCATGAATCATCCAGTTTTTTCCAGGCGCGATCTCGGCGGAATAATGCGCGGCCAACTTCGTCCCTTTCATCGCTGGGTTCACGGCCGTTCGCTCAGAGTTGATGAGGTAGCGATGGAATGCGTCCTTCACATAAGGCGTGCGGTTTCCCTGCTGGAAAAGGCGCTCCGAGTTCGTTTCGTTATCGGTAAAAAGCATTTCGGACGCGCCTTCCATCAGCAGCCAGCGTTTGCCGTAGTGATACTCGGAAATCTCGACAAGCGCCGTTCCAGCGGGACTGTCGATGAGGGTTGCTTGCGGTGGATCGTAATTCTCGCCCCAGGCCCACCGGTTGCGAAACCAGAGCGTGGGCAGGATATGCAGACGTGCAGGTTCAGGCCCGCGGTTCCAGGCTGTGATGCGGACCAGGATGTCTTCCGACGCCGCTTTTGCGTATTCCACGAACACGTCGAAGTAGCGATTCTCGCGGAAGACTCCGGTGTCGATCAGTTCGTATTCCGGCTCAAGCTTGGTGCGCCTACCATTTTCACTGACCAGCTGCGCGTAGGGAAATGCCGCGTGCGGGTACTTGTAGAGAAACTTCAAATACGAACTGGTTGGTGTGGCGTCGAGGTAGTAGTAGCACTCCTTGACGTCCTCGCCGTGATTCCCTTCCCGATTCGTCAGTCCGAAAAGCCGCTCCTTCAGTATTGCGTCCTTTTCATTCCAAAGAGCGAGAGCGAAACAGATGTGCTGGTGACGGTCGCAGATTCCGCCGATACCGTCTTCTCCCCAGCGATATGCGCGCGAGCGTGCGTGATCGTGCGGGAAATAATTCCAGGCGTCGCCGTTGGCGCTGTAATCCTCGCGGACTGTGCCCCATTGCCGCTCGGAGAGATAGGGCCCCCAGCGCTTCCAGTGGACCTCGCGCTCAACGCTCGCCTGCAACCTCTGTTCTTCGCTGGTCATTTCCTGATCTCTCGGGCCGACGAGGTTGCGGCTTCCGCTGCGGTACTGGATTCTTGTGGTCTTCCGCGGAACGTAAATTACTCTAGCCGTTCGAGTGCTGTGTGGCAAGACAGCCGGATTACAAGAATTCCTATCTGGCACGAAGCGCATGCACCACTGGCGGCGAGCCACTCGATTCTGTATTCTCGACCCACCAAATCTTCCGTAACGGAGCTCCATTCTAACCGAGCCGACCACTGAATCTGCGCCCTTTCCGGCACACGGAAATCCCTCCTGGCATCTTGCCCTTGCCTGCGTTTTGCTGGCGGCCACGGCGGTCGTCACGCCGATGTTTTTTCTAGGCAACGCTTCGGGGCATGACGTCACATTTCATCTCGGTTCGTGGATGGACGCAGCTGGCCAGTGGCGCGAAGGAATTCTGTATCCTCGGTGGGCCGAGTGGTCAAACTTCGGGTTCGGCGAGCCGAGGTTCGTATTTTATCCGCCAGCCTCCTGGGTGACCGGGGCCGCGCTCGGTTCTGTGCTGCCCTGGAGAATGGCGCCCGGAGCGTTCATTTGGCTGGTGTTGATTGTCTCGGGAATGACCATGTGGACGCTTGCGCGCGAATGGCTGCCGGGGCCGCAGGCGATCATTGCAGCTCTTTTATACGAGGTGAATCCCTATCATCTGGTGATTGTGTACTATCGCAGTGATTTCGCGGAGTTGCTGGCCGGTGCGCTTCTTCCACTTCTCATGTGGTCGGCCCTGCGCGTGATTCGCAGGGAATGGGCAAAAATTCCGCTACTCGCAGCTGTGTTCAGCGGTATTTGGCTCTCGAACGCGCCCGCTGCCGTGATCGCGACGTATTCTTTGGTTGTCGCTCTCGTGATCGGGGGCGGCTCGGGGCGCAGCCTCCGCCCGCTGGCGGCTGNNAAAGTGGGAGCAACGCTGGGTCCAGATTTCGCAAGCCGTATCCGACAGTGGAAGCCCGGCTCAGAATTTTCTTTTTACGCACGCGAACGATCCCGCATTCGTGGCCTTCAATTGGAAAGTTTCATGGATTGCCGTTGGCGTGATGTCCGTGACGGGCATCGCAGCGGTTTTCACTGCGAAGAAACAGCGAAATTTTCAAGAGCTCTGGTGGATCATGGCCGGTCTTGGAGTGGTATCCGTTGTGCTGATGCTTCCTCCAAGCAGTTGGTTCTGGCGCGCACTTCCAGAATTGCAGTTTGTGCAGTTCCCGTGGAGATGGCTGGAGGTGTTGGCGCTCGTCTTCGCATTTTTCGTCGCTGCCGCAATGAACCAGTCACCAAAGGGACTCGCCCCATGGCTGTTTATCGTTCTACTTTTCGCGGCGATCGGAGCCACTGCTACGGCAATGGTCAAAAACGCTTTTTGGGACAGCGCTGACGTCTCTGACGTAGCTACGGCAATCCACTTCGATCATGGGTACGAAGGCACCGACGAATATTCTCCGAACGCCACCGATCGTCTCCAACTTCCCGGCAATCCCGACGACACCGAGCGCCCCGACGGCGTGTCGCCGGACCCGGCACCGCGGTTTGCCAAGCTTGATCCAACCTCCGATGAAATCGTTCCCGCAACCGGCGTGAGAATTCACGCGCTTACCTGGTCCGCGGAACATAGGGTTTTCACTGCGCAGACTGCGACGCCCGTTACGCTCGCGCTGCGCCTGATTAGGTATCCCGCTTGGAAATTTCAAGTGGACGGTAAGAATGTGACGCCTGACCTGCGCCCGGACACGGGCCAAATTCTACTTCCGCTGCCCGAGGGCTCCCATCGCATTGAAGTCCGTTTCCAACGAACCTGGGATCGCAGCGTAGGAGGCGCAATCTCCGCAGCAACGGCCCTCGCTCTTCTTGGTTTTGCTTGGAGCGTCCGTCGACGCGGTGCTTACTAGCATTCTCAATAGGGATGCGATTGGGAACAGATCGAGAAATCTTAAGGAAAAGGAAGAGGTGACAGCTTGCATCCTGTCAACCTCCTATTTTGGAATTCCCTTACTCGATGCGGCGATGTTTGAATTTCTTCTCGCCCGTGCTGTACTCACCTACGGTGTGGCCGTCGCCATAGAGCTTGTACTTATAGGTCGTCAGGCCTTCGAGGCCCATCGGCCCGCGCGCGTGCAGTTTGCTGGTGCTGATGCCCAGCTCGGCGCCAAATCCATAGCGGAATCCATCCGAGAATCGCGTCGAGGCATTTTGATAGACGCCTGCCGAGTCGACCTCGTTCATGAATCTCCGCGCGGCGTCGGAATCCTCCGTCACAATGGCGTCCGTGTGACGCGAGCCGTAGCGGTTGATGTGCTCGATGGCCTCGTCCAGATTGGCAACAACTTTCACCGACAGAACGAGATCCAAGTACTCCGATGCCCAATCCGCTTCGGTTGCCGGCACAATGGCGTCATTCGGCAGCAGGGAGCGCGTCTTCGAATCGCCCCGAATTTCGACTCCCGCCTTCTTGAGTTTCGCAACCACCTGCGGCAGGAATTCGCCTGCGATAGCCTCATGAACCAGCAGCGTCTCCGCTGAATTGCACACCGCGGGATACTGGACCTTCGCGTCGTACGTGATATCAATTGCCTTTTTCATGTCTGCGGCCTTGTCGACGTACACGTGACAAAGCCCATCGCCGTGCCCGAGAACGGGAATGCGGCTGTGTTCCATGATGAACCGAACGAGTTCGTATGATCCGCGGGGAATGATTAAGTCAACTTCGCGATCCTGCGTCAGCAGATCCATCACGTCCGCGCGCGTCTGTAGCAAATTGATCGCGTCCACAGGCACGGCCGGAAAACAGCTAAGGCACTCGCGCCAAATTGCCACAAGCGTTTCGTTTGTCTGCGCGGCTTCCGAGCCGCCTTTCAGGATGACCGCGTTCCCCGATTTCAGCGCCAGCGATACAATCTGCGTCACGACGTCGGGCCGCGACTCAAAAACAACACCAATCACCCCAAAAGGGCACGACTCCCTATAGAGCGTCAGCCCGTCGTCAAGCTCGGTGGCGGACAGTCTGCGCCCCAGCGGATTTTCGAGACCTGCGACTTGCCGTACCTGCCACGCCATCAGATTGATGCCGCCACCGCTTACGCGCAGACGCGCAAGCATTGCTGGCGTTAGCTTCCCCGCGGCCACAGCAGGTTCGGCGGCGCGGCAGTCGCGCTCATTCGCATCGAGAATTCGCTGGCGACCGCCTTCGATCGCTTTCGCCGCGGCCTTTAGAACTTCATTGCGGGTTTCCGTTGAAAGCTTCGCGAGCTCCCTCGAGGCCGCCCTCGCCCGCCGGGCGATAGACGCGACCGAAGCGTTATCTGCTTGTAACTGCGCCCTAGTTTGCTGGCTCATGATTTCTGCAATAGCACTATATTATCGCGTGTGACCAGCACTGGTGAAGACACGTTTGCGCTGCCGACACGGTTGCTTCTCCTTCCCAAAAATTTTTCCGCCTCTGCACTCGCGCAATTCGCGATGCCGCGCGCGAATTCGTGCCCGTCGGAATCGACGATGCTTACCACGTCCATCGACGCAAACTGGTTCTCGACCCGCACGATTCCGGACGCCAGCAAGCTCGCCTTCCCCTGCGTGATAGCCCGGTGCGCGCCGGCGTCGACGACCACACGCCCTCGCACATCCGCCGCGTACGCGATCCAGCGCCGCTTCCCCCGCATGCGCTTTACGGGAAGGAACGCCGTGCCGACTCTCTCGCCTGCGAAGATTTTGTCGAGCGTATCCGGACTGTTGCCATTGGCTATCACCGCAGTCCCGCCGCAATTCATCGCGATCTCGGCGGCCTCGAGTTTGGTGCGCATCCCCCCTCGCCCGCTCGCGGATGGTCCCGCGCCAAGCGCCTTCAGTTCCGGCGTGATCTCGGCGACCAATGGGATCACCTGACCTGAGGATTCCTGCTCCAGCAATCCGTCGACGTTGGTGAGAAGTACGAGTGCGTCCGCCTCCAAGCCGCTCATCACCAGTGCCGCTAATCGATCATTGTCGCTGAACGCCGGCGTGCGCGATCCCGGCGCAACGGACTCGAGTTCCGCGGTTGAAACCGTATCGTTTTCATTCACGATGGGCAATATTCCAAATCCGAGCAACCTTTCCATCGTCGCTTGCAAATTCGAATAGCGACGCCAGTTGGTAAAGTCCTCTTCTGTGAGCAACACTTGCGCAATCTTCACGCCCCATGCGGCAAACAGATGCTTGTACGCATCCATCAGAAGACTTTGGCCCACCGCGGCGCATGCCTGCTTCGTCACCAAATCGTCCAAGCGCGAACGGTGAAGTCCCAGCCAGCCTCTTCCAAGCCCCACGGCGCCCGAGGACACCAGCACGACCTGGCGCCCTGTCTTCATCAACGCAGCGATCGACCGCACGATCGGTTCCACGCGTTCGAGGCACAAATTACCCTCGGCTTCCGTTACGGTGGCCGTGCCGACCTTAATTACCAGTCTGCGGGCAGCCCGCAAAAGCCTTCCCTTCTCGGCATCCATCTTGTGATCGTGCTGCAGTCGAAAAACCATTTAGGGCCGTGTTCAGACTTGCCTAGGTCCTGCCCTCGGTTAATTTACTGTTCTCGATTGTACCCAAATCGCCGATTAGACATCTCCAGTTTCTGGTTGTTGGCCCGGTTGTGCCACGACATTGAAAGCCTCGCGGAACGCTCCGGGAAGATCGAGCTTAGATAAGCTCTCCGGGCGGTGCAGCCTCGATGTGAGTGGAAAGCATTTGGTTATTTTTTCAACTCATTTAGTTACTTATACTTAGAATGGAATGAGGATGCCACAAACATGAAAAAACATCCCTGTTGACACCCCTTTTGAACGCCTGTTAGGTTGATTCACGTAGGCGGTTTGTTACTCGCCTACGACAACACGGGCACGCCAGATGTCTGAGGGGCTGGTCGTAGCACCGAGAGATTCTCGAGGCCTTTATGACAACGGCGTGCAGAACGTTTCTGTTTGGAATTGCTGTAGCCCTTCTATTTATCGCCCCCTCTGCGTTTGCTGACACGGCAAGCATGACACTAACCGGCGCCGGATCGAACGTCATGGGCGGCGTTTATATCGGCCCCTACACGGGGACGATCAACGGCGTTTCCACGTCTGTAATCTGCGACGACTTCGCGGCCGAATCCTACATCCCAGAGGCTTGGACCGCGAACGTGTCCACGTTTGCGGGCGGGCTCACCTATGTGAAATTCGCGGGCGGGACGGAGACTCAAAATTACGAGGAAGCCGCATATCTCGCTCTCGAGTTACTCGCAGCGCCCGTAAATTCCAAGCAGGCAGGCCAGATTCAATACGCGCTTTGGGATTTGTTTACGCCCGGGGCTCTCAATGGCCTGAGCAGTACCGATGCGGCCGCCGCTCAAAACGACCTGACCAACGCAGCCAACAATTACTCTTCGTACTTTTCGCTCGCACCGGGCCAGTTGGCGGAATTCACCTTCTACACCCCGAATACGAACGATGCGATCACCTGCGGAAATGGCCCATGCGCATCCACTCCGCCACAGGAATTCATCGTGGTTAACACACCTGAGCCGACGACGATTCTAATGCTCGGCCTTGGGCTGGCTGGATTGTTATTCATGGGAAGTCGGCAGCGTCTGTCCGTTTCGGCTTAGTCATCCCCAGCATCAACGTGGCCGGGTGGAAATGAGCAGTGTTGCATTTCCTACCCGGCACTGCCATTCCACCGCGCGACTTCAATTCACACTGTACAAGATACGATTTTTTTCTCGCTCTCGCCGTTTTTTTGATTTCACGCAAATTGTCAAAACAGATTCCACTGTCGTTAGCAAGTTA
>PKUY01000323.1 GCA_003131705.1 Acidobacteriota bacterium
TCTTTTCCCGCCCGTACTGGCTCGTCGGTAGAATTCCATAGGTAAGTTCGCGAAGGCGCAATCTCCCCAGAAGATGGCACGGGCTGACAAGGCGATGTCCAAGGATTCGTTGCAAACACGCCAAGAGCAGGCAGTCGCTAAACCTGTGTCCGCGCGGCAACTTGGAAAGCTGACCGAGGCGATTTCCCGTTCCCAACACAACTACCGCGAGTTAATCGACAATCTCGATCAGGCGCTTTTCACAATTTCTCTCCAAGGTGAAATTCGAGTAGCCAATTTGTGCCTGGCGGAGATTCTCGGCGCTTCTTTTCGGGATGTTATAGGACACACACTGAACGAATTTATCGAGTCTCCGCGATTGGCGGATGCACAGCGGGCTCTTCCCAAATTCCTTAACGCAGGTCACTGGGCGGGAACCGTGCCGGTCCGATTCAAGAAGGGCGAAGACGTGCGCTACTTTTCCTGCTGGCTCCAGGCGGTAGTGGAAAATGGTGAGGCCGCGTCGATCACAGGATGGGCGCGCGATATTACCACTCAGCACCAGGCTGAGATTCGCTTCGCAGAGCTATTCGAATCCCTGAGTGCAGGAATCATTTTTGCGACGCCGGAAGGCTGCATTTTGGATGTGAACCCTGCTTTTGTTCGGATGTTGGGATACGAGAGCAAAGAAGCGATGCAAAAGTACAACTTTCGGGAGATGTATGACGATCCGTCGGCCCGGGATAAAGTGATTCGGGAACTCGTCGAGAAGGGCTCCATCCACGATTACGAAATCGTGTTGCGCCACACGGACGGAAGGCGGATTCATTGCCTCACTTCCGGTTTTGCGATCCGCGATATGTCCGGCCGATTGATTCGCCTCCAGGGAACGATGGTGGACATCACCAAACGCAAGCAGGTCGAAAAGCAACTCCAACGGGAGCAGGGGTTCGTGGGGCGTCTGATTGCCAATTGCCCGGACATAATCGCTGTGGTGAACCGCGAGGGACGGTTCACGTATGTGAGCGATCAGGTGCAGAACATCCTCGGACGTTCGCCGCAAGAATATATAGGAGATATATTCACAGGCCACATGCATCCTGACGACGGCGCGAGAGTTCTGGAGATATTCCAGCGCGTCATAAGCGGCGAAGAGACCGGCGTTGAGTTTGAGTTACGGATGCGGCATAAGGGCGGCAAGTGGAGGATTCTTCTCGCCAGGACCGGCGCGCTCTACGACGAGGATGGGACCATCAGCAGCATTATTACGTCGGCGCGCGACGTCACCGAGGCAAGGCAGGCGGAACAGCAGCTTGCCCAGAACGAAAAGTACACGGCCATAGGACATATGATGACCGGCGCGGCCCACGAACTGAACAACCCGTTAACAGCCATTCTTGGAGTGAGCGACTTGCTCCGCGAACGCGCTACGGACGACGCGACGCGCCGCCACGTAAACCTTATCCTGCAACAGGCTCGGCGTGCGGCGACTATCGTCCAGAATTTGCTGGCATTTTCACGTCCCGCGAGCCAGGTACGCGTGAAAGTCAGCTTGAGCGAGATTGTCCACGGGGCATTGCAGTCCGAGAAGGCCGCGCTCACCCAGAAAAACATCGCCGTGAAGTTCACATCGGCCGATGACCTCCCTGCGGTGGAGGGTGACCGGAAGCAGCTAACGCAAGTGTTTCTCAATATTATTGCAAACGCCGAACAGTCCATATCGCCAGCGCGCGACCATGGCATGCTCGAAGTGTCGCTGATGCGCGATGGCTCGAACGTGCGAGTGACATTTTCCGACGACGGAACGGGCGTATCTTCGGAGATCATGGGAAAGATTTTCGATCCGTTTTTCACGACAAAGCGTCCTGGTGGGGGAAGCGGACTTGGCCTCACGATCTGCCTCGCCGTTGTTAAGGAACACGGCGGGACAATCGAAGTACAATCAACGCCGGGAACTGGAGCGACCGTTCACGTTCTTTTGCCGACAACTGCGGAACCCTTCTCCGCTGAAGCGGTCACAAAATCAGTCGCAGCTCCAACTGGCCCCAAAATGCTGGACGGGCGGACCGTTCTGATTGTCGATGACGAAGAGAGCGTTCGCGAGATCGTGCAGGACGGCCTTTTGGCGTACGGAATGAAGGTTCACGCTGCTGGAAGCTCTGAAGAGGCATTGTCGTATCTTGCGACGAATGCGTGTGAGATCGTTCTCTGCGATTTCAATCTTCCCGGCATGAACGGGGAACAGTTGTTCGAACAGGTGCAGATACAGCGAGGGAACTCAGCTCCGCGGTTCGTTTTCATGACGGGTGAACTGGTCGATTCATCTGTTTCCGCGCGGCATCAGAAAAAAGGCGCGCGCGTTCTACAAAAGCCGTTCCAGATTTCGGCGCTGGCGGCCCTCTTGGCGGGTTTTCTTCAAACGCAACCATTGCGAGCGGACTAAACTCGTCCGGACTCCTCTACTTGTTTTTTGGCGCCGCAGGCGCCGGGCTCCCATCCACGCCGAAGTCCCAGACGTAAACGCTCATGTTCTCGTCCTGAACGATTTCCGCAAACGCATATTCCCCGGCAGCAAGCGGTTGGCCCAGCGTGTAGCGATAGACGCCCGGGGCTACGTCCCAGCGTTGCATCGGGAGTGCGTCGCGCGTCGCGTGTTTTTCTCCGAACAGCTCGTCGAGATTTTCGATCTGGCGGCTCTCTCCATGAGTTTTGGTTCGTATCAGTTCCATCTGCGGCTCGCGTGCGTCGGCGGTGCGCATGTAGAACTCGGGCTGTCCGGACTGGACGCGGAGCTTAGCATGCGTTCCCTGGATCGAAACGCTATAGCGCGTGGAGATGATGGGAACCGGCACGAGCACTTGCTCAAGCAGATGACCCTTGGCAAGTTTCGAGGTAGTTTCGGCCTGCGCGAGGGGAACGATCGTCTTGCCATCGAATACGAAAAGCCTGTCGCCCGGGGGCAGAAAGATTCCCGGAGCCACTTCCAGGCTTGCGTCAATGTCCAGCGGTTGGACGATTCGCGCTGCTTCCTGAGTATGCACCTTCGCTACTACGGCGGCGTCGTGCTGCGCTTCATCGGCCGCGACCTTCTTTGTCGCGTCCCAATCCACCAGCTCAGCAGGAATCTCCTCCCATTGAGACCGCTCGATGCTGTAGTAGCGTACGCGGCCGCCTTCCACATGGTACTCGCGCACCAGATGGAAGCTCCCGTCCTTGAGCACGAGCTTCTTCCCGCGCGGAAGGACCGGTGTGGCAGCGGTCGAGGTGTTCTGACTGTTCGAGGGATCCGCAACAGGGGAACTTGCGGAATCTTGCGCCTCGAGGGGCGGCATCGCCGAACCCGAAGTGACCAGGAGCACCAGCGCTAGAGCGATCACCGCCAGAATCCGGTGGGCTGAGTGCAGCCGACTGGCCATTGATCCGCTGCCCCCTTGAAAACCTAGGACGCCTTATGCGAACGTCCGGTTGAACAAAATTGAGGATACCTCGGCGGTGGCTGGCCAACAACTACCTGCCCGGAAGGAGGCGCAGCTAGAGCGTAGGGGGTAATTTCTGTTTTTGCCGTAATTCTGACGCGGCGAGGGGACTAGTGCTGGCAGCGGGGTTGGAGAAGGTTTACGATCATCAGGTCGGAATTGGTAAACAGCCATTTCTCGGCTCGGATACCCGCCGCTTCGGCTGCAGCCGCCACCGTCCCGAGGTGTTTGTTGCGCGCCAAGCCTCGCAAGTGCTCGACACAAATGCCGGTAAGGCTGGCGACTTCTTCCTCAGTAAAAAACTTCTGGCTCGACTTGATTCGGACCATTTTCGCGGCCTCCCAATCTGTCAGATGCGGATACAAGCCTAATCGCTGCCTATTTTCCTAGCAATAGCCGTACCGTACTATTCGCGTAGAACCACCGGCTAGCATTTGGGATGCGAAGTCTCTTGCCCTCTGTGCTTTGCCTGGAAGCCGAGAGAAACTTGACTCGCGAATGGCTTTTCGTTTCCGAGCACAAGAACTCCGAACGAAGTCTATTCTTGGAATGTTTCTACAATTAGTGGGATTTGTTTCGCGTGGCGAAATTCGTGGTATCCGAGAAAGACGGAGCAATCGGAAATAGTGAAACTTCCGAGCGATTGCCGCGAGCTTCTCACAGGTACGCTACCGGTTAAGTTGCGAAGCCGCCAGCTTTTTCGAACGCGTGAGCAATTTGGAGGACGATCCCTTCGCCGAAATGCCTNNATTCGGAGCAGCAGCGACTCCTTAGCCTCGTTCGCAACGATTTGCATGCCGACGGGAAGACCGATTTTCGTCTTGCCACAGGGGACGGAAATGCCTGGAACTCCGGCGAGAGATCCGGTAACCGTATAAATATCGGCCAGATACATCTGCAGCGGGTCGTCGGATTTTTCGCCCAAGCGGAATGCCGCGGTTGGCGCGGTCGGTGTGACGATGGTATCGACTTTCTGAAACGCATCGGCGAAATCGCGCGCGATCAGGGCTCGGACGCTTTGCGCGCGCAAATAA
>PKUY01000318.1:0-18214 GCA_003131705.1 Acidobacteriota bacterium
TCGAGGCGCGTGCAGGGCGCGACGCTTCCTTGACCATGCCCCATCGGTCGAATACACTAGGCGTTTCGCTTAGGGTCGTAACACCAGCCGTGTGCGCCGAAGCATCGCTGCACGAGCGCCGGTCCGAAGGCCGTCGCTGCGTAAATAAGCAATCAATAGAACGCCGCCAGAGGAGAAGGATCGTTGCCGAAACGTACGTTTCAGCCCCATGTGCGCCGCCGTCATAAGAAGCACGGCTTCCGCAAACGCATGAAGAGCCAGGGTGGACGCAAAGTCCTTGCACAACGCCGAAAAAAAGGGCGCCACAGTCTCACGCGAGTCTGATGCGCCGCAGCTCAGTCTGCCTCGCGCCTGCCGTTTGGTGCGTCGTTCCGAATACGACGCGGTATATCGCGAAGGCCGCCGGCGGACGAGCCGCGAATTCACCGCTTTTATGCGCTCTAATGCCCTAGGTCTTAGCCGGTTTGGCTGGAGCATAAAAAAGGCGCTGGGCAGCGCGGTCCGGCGCAATCGAATCCGGCGCCGGCTCCGCGAAATTTTGAGATTACACCTACAGGAGATTGCCCCGGGATGGGACATCGTGATTCATCCTCGCAGCTCGGTTGCGACGGCGGATTTTCTGGCGCTGACGCGCGAATTGCTGAAGCTGCTTCCTTCCACAGCATCTGCGGAGAAGCTCGCCAAGTAGCAGGCGCACAACTGGGACGAACCGACAACTCTGGTTCGCCGCGCGTCGTTATCTCAGGATCCGGCGAGACCGGGAAGCTTGGGCTAAGTTCGCGCTCGAAGTTCGCGGCAACGTGGCTGCTGCTATTGTTTGTGCGCTTCTACATCACGTTCCTATCGCCGTTTTTCGGAGGCGGCTGCAGGTTTCATCCCTCGTGTTCGAATTACGCGCATGAGGCCATCGCGCGTCATGGCGCGCGCCGTGGCTTCGCGCTAGCGCTCAAGAGGCTTCTGCGCTGCAATCCGTTTGTGAAAGGCGGATTCGATCCCGTTCCCGAACCAGCGCCGAGCTCCGCGGAACAATCTTCCTGGGCTCAGGGCAGGCAGGAGTCAGCGCAGTGAACGAATTATCCGACCAGGTTCGCGGAATCATTTTCGTTCTTCTCGTGGTAGCCATCACCTTCGTCTGGCTTCATTTTTATCAGCCTCCCGTTCCGCCTCCGCAGAAAGCCGGCCAGACCGCTACCCAAACGTCCCCTGCAACGGGAGCTGGCTCTGCACAGGCCACAGGACAAGGAACTGCGCAATCTTCAGTGAGCGCCGTGCCCGCGAGGCCCGTCAGCATTGCAGCCATTCAGGCTTCTGAAGAGAAGCTTATTTCCGTCGACAGCACGCTTTACCGCGTCGAGCTTTCCAACCGCGGCGGCGTGGTGCGAATGTGGAAGCTGAAGAAATATTTCGACGATCAGCAGCCGCCCCAGCCGCTTGACTTGGTGAATGCTGCTGCCGCCCAGCAGCTCGGCTGGCCTTTCTCGCTGATGCTTTCCGATCCGCAACTGGAGGCGCAGGCGAATTCAGCGCTGTACCAAATTACGGTTGGAGATGTAACTGCGGGCGCGCCGGCCAAAACAGCCATCGCTGCGCCGCCGGCAAGTCAACTCAATGCCCCTGTCGTCGTGACATTTCACTGGAGCGACGGCCACCTGGACGTCACCAAGAAGCTGAGTTTTAACCAGAACTACCAGATGAACGTTGAGGCCGTCGCAACGCTCGACGGCAAACCCATTCCAGTCGCGATTGCCTGGCGCGGCGGATTCGGCGACAAGGCGGTTCGCAACGCTTCCCAGCTTGTCAGCGTTTTCTACAAGCAGCAAGACAAGCTGAACCTGTTGCAATACAAGAAGCTCGGCGTTCCCGGCAACCAGAGCCTGCCCGCGGAACAATACGGCCCGCTCGAATTCGCGGGCATCGAAGACCAGTTCTTCGCCGCGGCGTTCATACCGGACGCCACGGGCATCTCACTCTGGCACTGGACCCAGTATCACAGCTTTGCCGCGAACAATCAGACGACGAGCGAGCCCGAAGCGCAAATGGCGGTGGGCGCCCCCGATCCGGGTCCTGTGAAAATGCGCGTTTTTGTGGGACCGAAGGACCTCGATTTACTCACCAAAGTGCAGCCGTCGCTTGAAGGCCTGATTAACTTCGGTTGGTTCGGTGTGATCGGAAAGCCGCTGCTCTTCGCCTTGCAGTGGCTGCACCGCTACATTCCAAACTGGGGCTGGGCGATCATCGTTCTCACGCTGTGTATCAATTTTGCGCTGTTCCCGCTGAAAATGAAGAGCTGGCGTTCCATGCAGGAAATGCAGAAAGTGGCGCCGGAAATGCGCGCGATCCAGGATCGGTACAAGAAATATTCCATGACCGATCCGCGCCGAAAGAACATGCAGACCGAAATGGCGGAGGTGTATCAGAAACACGGAATCAATCCCATGGCGCAACTGGGCGGATGCTTGCCGATGCTTTTCCAGATGCCGGTCTGGTATTCGCTGTGGCGCGTCTTGACGGGCGCGATCGAGTTGCGGCACGCTCCGTGGATGTTGTGGATCCACGACCTTTCCGTGAGAGATCCGTATTATATTCTGCCCGTCGCCATGGCNNCGATGTACTTGATGACCAAGATGACGCCGCAATCGGCGGCCATTGATCCGGCCCAGCAAAAGATGATGTCGCTGATGCCGCTGATGTTCGCGGCGATATTTTTCACTTACGCGAGCGGCCTGAACCTTTACATGTTCACGAGCAACTTGGTCGGAGTAGGCCAGCAGTGGTATCTGAACCGCACGCGGCCGATGCCGTCGCGAAGCAAGTTCAAGAAGAAAAAAGAAAAAGAATGAACGACGAACGAGTATCGAGCGCGAAAAGAGTGCCGTCCAAGGAATTCCAACGCCGAGATCCCCTGCAGGCCATTCCGCGCCTCGACCGCGACCGCGCGATTTCGGAGCTGAATCGTTTTCTGGGTCTCGCGATGGGCGAAATGAATCTCGCGCTGGAGTATCAGATTGTCGTCTCCGCGAAGGCCGAAGCAGGCCGCGACGACGCGGATTTAGCGGTCACGTTTAGCGGCGCCGATCAGGAACTGCTGCTTGAAAAGGAAGCAGAGCTGCTCCTCGCGCTGGAGCATATCGCGCATCGATGGCTGCGACTCGATCCCCGGCTGCATGATCGCGTGCGATTCGATTGCGGCGACTACCGCGCCACGAGGCTCGCGGATTTGAAACTATCGGCACGCGTCGCCGCGCAACGCGTGCGCGAGACGGGCCAGCCCTTCCAGTTCAATCCGATGTCACCGCGCGAGCGGCGCATCGTTCACCTCGAACTCAACGGCGCGCCAGGCGTGCGCACGGCGAGTGAAGGGACGGGTGATCGCCGGCAGCTCGTGATTTATCCCGCCACAAAAACCAAATCGTAATCGCGGCACGCTCGCGCAGTTTGAGCCCTCGCGATCCACGACCGCTACAATAATTATTCGGAATCCAAGCGGCCTAAATCTCCAGAGCGTAGCCCTGCTTGCCAACGTTAATGCATTGCGTGGAGCCGAGTCGCTCGGTTAGGCCGGCGGTTTCGTGGATGTGCCCGCAAAAAAGATATGCAGGTTCGACGCGCTCGACCCATGCGCGCAACGCCGGGCTGCCGCCATGTTTTCTAGGAGCGAATTCGTCCAGCTTCGTGCCGTGCGGCGGAAAATGGACCACGAGATAAATCGGCGGCTGAGTCCCGTCGAACGCAGAGAGAGCGTCGGCGATTTCTTCCTCGGAATATTCACCAGGAGTGTTAAACGGCGTGATGTTGCTGTAGCCGAGGCCCGCCCATTGCGTTTTGCCGAGCGCCGATGGAAGCGTGCGCACCTGCCGGTGGAAATCGACGAATCCGAACCGCTGGCAGAAAGCTCGTGTGTCGTCGTGCGTCTCATGATTTCCGGGCAGCACCCAGAGTTTGTCTCCCAGCGCTTTGAGGACTTCGCCGCAGAGGTCGAGTCCTCGGCCAAACGTCGCGAGGTCCCCCGCGGCGATGTAAAGATCAGCAGGTTGAGCGACGGTGCGCTCGAGCGCGAGAAGATCTCCATGAATGTCGCTGAAGATAAGAATTTTCACGGGTTCTTCCTGGCCGGTTCCGCGGGCCCCCGTGCTCCGGGAAGTGCTTGCTGCGGCACGACATGTTCTATGCCGCCCCGAAGCATGCCCTCCGTGAGCCAGCCTTGTTTGAGCACATTGCCGGCAGAGTCGAAGACCACACGATAGGTGAATGGCTGAGGGCCGCGGCGGTGGCCTTCTGCAAAGCGGTTCGCACCGAGCTCGACGACGGGATGTCCATCCTCGACGAAACTGTTAATGGACGGAAAGCGCGCAAATTCCCAGTAAAGGCGGACATTGGGAAGGCCGAACGCGCGCACGATGAACGGATCGGGCGGGGAATCGGGAACGAACCGGAACACCGGTGGTTTTGAATCGCGCAGATCGAACTGGGACTCGTAAGNNCCCAAGGGCGAACGAATCGAGTCGCCCCAGTCGAGCAGCGACGGAGGGATCGGAAGCGCGCCCATGCGATCGATCTCTATGTGATTCTGATCACAGAATGCCTTGGCGCGGAGGATCGCCGCGTGATGTGACAGCGCACAACAGAACAGATACGCCACCGTCAGGCAGGTTCCCCCTTGGCACCATCCCGCGCGCGTGACGCGGTACCCCCAGCCGCCGGCGGACGGAGCAAAAAACAGCACAGCCAGCACCACGCTGACAAGTCCGGCGATCCACAGATGGAATGGGTAACCCACCGCCCGCGCGATCAGCCAGACTAGAAAAGCGCCGAGCGTAAACACGACCCACATCCGAATTGCGCGCGCGCTGCTCTTCGTAAAATCATTTCCATGGTCCGGATAAATCCACGCGATCACCTGGGGCAGCAGCACAAGCGCGGTGAACGTAAAGTCGATAATGAATAGCAAATCCCACGCAACCCGCTTGCTCGAAATCGGGAACCACATGCGCGTGCCGAACGAAGTCATGCCGTCGAGAAGAATGTGGCTCGCGATTCCGATGGCGTAGATCAGCGTGAGAATTCCAAGCGGCGGCGATTCGAGATCACGGAACCGGTCACTTTTGCGCTTGAGTACCGGAACAAGAGAGCGTGTGAGAATCGCGAAGAGTACGGCGAAAAATGGCAGCCCGACGAACGAATGGGTGAGCGCACGATGATATCTGACGATAGCGAGCGGATCGCGCGAAAAAATTTGGGCGACAACATCCGCGTCGGGAAAAATCGCACCAAGCGTCGCGGCGAACGTTGCAACGCGTCCATAACGTTCGGAAAAATATCCCTTGCCGAGTAGTGCGCCCGTGATTCCGTGGGTTACCGTGTCCATGAGGGATGGCGAGAAAAGAAAGTGTACACGATCAGCCTCATTTTTAGATGGGATCGCCAAGAACTTCAAGAAGAACCAGGGACACATCGTCCGAGGGCGGTCCGTCGCGCCACGCGCCCACGCGCTCAAGGATCGCTTCCTTCATTTCGCTAAGCGGCAAAAGAGAGGTTTCGCGCACAATTTTCTGCAGGCCTTCGCTGCCCAGCATTTCCCCGCGCGAATCAAAAACTTCAGTGATTCCGTCGGTGTACAACACCAGGCGGTCGCCGGGCTCGAGATCGATGTCGAGCGTGGCTTCGACGCCTACGGCGTCTGCCAGCGCCCCGAGGACCATGCTGCGGGATTCGAGAAGCCGCGGCTCCTGGCCTGGTTTTACGATCATCGCCGGCGGATGTCCCGCGCCCGCAAAAACCATGCGCCGACCGCCGCGGTCGAGTCGCGCTGCCGCAGCGGTAAAATAAAAAACCGAGCCTCCGATGCTTTGTATTACGAAGTGGTTGAGATGGCGCAGTATGTCGCCGAGCGGGGCCCTACGTCTCAATTGCGCCAGGATTTCCGTGTAAATGCGATTTGCGACCAGCGCCGATCCAACACCGTGCCCCGAGACGTCGCACACCAGCAGATTCAAGTGCTCCTCGCCGAGTGGGCTCACCAATCCAAAATCGCCGCCGATCGTGCGAGCAGGATGAAAGTACGCCTCGACGCGCATACCGCCCCAGACGAGCGACTGCGGTGCGAGGCTCTGTTGCACGCGGGCGGCGAGAGATAAATCTTCGTCAATTTCCCTCTGGCGTTCCTCCAGCTGCACATTGGCCTCGCGCAGCCGCGCCTCGGCGCGCTTCTGCTCGGAAATGTCGGTGAAAGTCATAATCGAAAATTCGCGGCCATTCGGATCCTCAACCCTTTGGGAGCCGATGACCACCGGCAGGCGGCCGCCATCTTTTTGCGGAAGCACAAATTCGAAGCGGTTCCGGCCCGTTAGATTCCCTTCGTCAATCCGCGCCTGGATGAATTTGTATTCCTGCGGAGAATAAAAGCTAGCCGAGACGTGGCCAATCACTTCCGAGGAAGGCACGCCAAGCATGCCTTCGAGACAGGAGTTAACGAAAACAATTTTTTCACAGTCGTTGGTTATCAGCACGCCCTCATTCAGCGTTCCCAGGATTCCTTCAATCTGCTCGAGCCATTCCGGCTTTTCGATTTCCATGGGATCTCTTTTTCGGGCGCTTCGAGACGAGTAAGGATATCTTACCTAATCCGCGCGCAACCACCAAAGCTGTGCCGTGGCTGTAGAATAGAGAGCGAGTGAATATGACTGCAAATGGCAAACGCGTTCCGCCGGGCCCGAAGGGCTGGCCCATTGTCGGCATCGCGTTGGATCTGCGACGCGACCCGCTCGCCGGAATGCGCCGCATGGCGAGCGAGTACGGCGACATCGTCCGCTTCACAGTGATGATGCAGGAACGCATTCTGCTCAATCGTCCCGATCTCATCAACCAGGTGCTGGTTCTACAGCAGAGCAAGTTCCACAAGAGCGAGCTGACCAGAAAGATTACCGGGAGGATGCTTGGCCAGGGATTGCTGATTAGCGAAGGCGATTTCTGGCGGCGGCAGCGCCGTTTGGCGCAGCCGGCGTTCCATCGCGGCCGCGTGAACGAATACGGTGCCACGATGCTCGAGATCGCGCAAGCTCACATTCGCGATTGGCGCGACGGCGAAGAGCGCAACATGGCCGAGGAAATGACGGCGCTGACTCTCGACATTACCGTGCGAACGCTCTTCGGGACCACGCTTCCCGGGGAAGCGCAGCAAATGGGCCGCTCGATGACCTTTCTGATGCGCTACTCGCTCAGGCGCCAGCGGTTGCCGTTCCGGATTCCGGAAACGTGGCCCACGCCGGACAATCGCAGCGCGAATCGTGAGCTTGAGTTTATCGCCTCCCTCGTCTACCGAATTATTTCCGAGCGGCGGGCAGAGGTAAATCCCGATCGTCGCACCGATCTGCTGGCGCTGCTGATGGGCGCGATGGACGAAGACGGCAGTCAGATGACGCCGCAGCAGCTCCACGACGAGACGATGACGCTCTTTATCGCCGGGCATGAAACCACCGCGCAGATGCTGGGGTGGACCTGGTATGCGCTCAGCAAGAATCCTAAAGCCGAAGCGCGGCTGCACCAAGAATTGGATTCCGTACTGGGCGGGCGTCCGGCGGAAGCGGCGGACTTCACGCGGCTGCCCTATCTGCAAGCCGTGATGAATGAAGTTCTGCGACTCTATCCGCCGGCGTACATCCTGACGCGCGAAAATGTCGAGCCCTGCGAACTCGGCGGCTACGAATTCAGCCCCGGAAAGACAGTTATCTTTTCGCAGTGGGTGATGCACCGCGATCCGCGCTATTTCGACGATCCGGATACTTTTCGTCCCGAGCGCTGGCTCGACGGCCTCGAGAACCGCCTGCCCGCCGGCGCGTATTTTCCATTCGGTGACGGTCCCCGGCGCTGCATCGGGCAAGGGTTCGCGCTGCTCGAGGCGGCAATCGTGACCGCAACGCTCGCGCAGCGATTCAGTTTTCGGCTAGCACCCGGGCTTGTCGTGGTACCCGAGCCGCTCGTTACGCTGCGGCCGCATCATGGCATCCGCATGACTCTCCGCGCGCGCAACTGACGGCTCGTTTCCAACTCGCCGCGCAGCCTCGTTCTAATGCACGAATTCTCCCGAGCCGCCGTTCGACCACGGATCGTAGGTTAGAGCGAAGCGAATCCGGTTGGGAATCGCCGGATGACTGTAAAACAGAAAAATATCCAGCCGATTCGGCTCCGGGTCCGAAAGATCGACTTCGCCGAGAATCTGAAAGGCCTGCGCCGCGACCTGTCCCGAGTCCGGCGTCAGCGCGTGCGTCACTTCGAGGCCGTACTGATCCGCTTGATGTTCGTAGTAACGGCTGATTTTGTTGCCGATCGGGTTGGAGATGAACGAGAAAACGCTCAGCAGGAGAAGCAGGGCGGGCAGCGATGCCCAGTCTTCCAGCCCGCGGATGCCCCATTTCCCGCCCCACCGCGCGAGCACCCAGCCGATGCAGCGATACCCCAGATAAAAAAGAATCAGGAACGCCAGCGAGTTCAGCACGATAAGTTTCGGAATGTGACGAAGGACGTAGTGCCCCATTTCGTGACCCGTGACGAACACAATCTGCGGCGTATTCATCTTCGCAATCGTCGTGTCCCAGACCACGATTCGCTTCGAGCCCCCGAAGCCGGTGACATAAGCGTTCAGCGCCGTGGATTTTTCCGCCGCGCCCATCCAGAACATTCTCTCGGGCGGAATATTTTGACCGGCATGCTGCACGAGTTCCTGCAGCGATGCCGTCAGACGCGGGTCCTTCTGGGCTAGAGGCACGAACTTGTGAAACATCGGATCGATGATGAGCGGCTGAACAAAAATTCCGATCACCAGGAGAGGAACGCTCACCAGCCAGAAATAAAACCACCAGCGGCGCGGGCTTTTGCGAATCACCGCATAGAGCAGCGTGATCAGAAGCGAACCAATGACTACGGAGATCAGTTCTCCCTTGGCCCAGTCCCAGCTCCAGGATCCCCATCCTTGTACTGAGATCCCGTATTTCCGCTCGACCCAATTGTCGTAAATTCCCGTGGGCAAACTGAGGACGTCGGTCGCCAGAATCAGCAGCGGCGAAAACACAATGCCCTGCAGGAATCGTTTCGATGAAATGCTTTCGGCNNGCGAAACTTCGGCGCGAGCTTCCAGGCCAGGACAAGCCACAGGACCACTAACCCGTACACAAAACTGATGAGCGCAAACCGGAATCGAATCTTGCTCAGGTCCCGCGCTTTCCTGTCGGTTTCGCGGGGCAGCGTGTACGAAGTGACTTTGCGCTCGCTCGACGTCGTGGCGGCAGCCGTCGAATCCGGGGCAGCAGTGGAACCACCCGAGCCTTGCTGCGCGGCCAGTGTCACGTTTTGCGGCCGTTGAATCGCTGCATGCGACGGATTTGAAAGCAGCAACAGAAAGGCAACGGCAGGAAAGACGATCGCCAACGTTTTCCTTTTCGCCCCACTTTCCTTTCAGACGTTCGGCGGGAGTATCTCGTTAGCAACGGGCCGTGCGCAAGCATTTCTGTGGTCCCGCACTCCTTCGCCCTGGCGGGGCGTACAGTTGCCTCTTTGGATGCCTCGGCGGACGCGAATTGCCACGAACCGCGCGCCGCGACTACCATGGGTATGTGGAACGCCGCCGTTCGTTGATGGGGAGAGACACGATGAAACTCGCACGCTGGGGACTTATGCTTCTGCTGGTTGCGCCGCTGGGGACTGCAGCGGCAGGGCCGCAACAGGATCAGACTCCGCCGCCATCGGATCAGCAGAACGAAAATCCGCTGGTCGCTGCCTCCCGTCGCACGCGAGAAGAAAAGAAAGATCAGCCCAAGGCCACCAAGGTTTGGGACAACAATAGCATGCCGACGATGCCCGGCGGCGTTAACGTCGTCGGACAGACCTCGTCATCCGTAACTGAATCAGCGACGCCAGACCAAGCGCGACCCGCCGCGCCTGTTGACGCCGCCGGAATCCAAGCAAGTCTCGGCGCCGCCAAACAGGAACTCGAGAGTTTGAAAACTGATCTCGACATACTCCAGCGCAAGTACGGCCTCGATGAGCAAATGCATTTGAGCAAGCCTGGATATTCATCCGACAAAGCAGGCGCTGCGGCATTGCAGGACGAGAAGGACCAGATTGACGCCAAGCAACAGGCAATCGCCGACGCCGAAAAGAAAGTTGCCAACCTCCAGGCTGCCCTGGACGCCGCGGCGGCCAGCAAAGCAAACTAAATCTCGATCCCGATTCCCCGCGCAGTCTGTATTTTCCGCCTGGGGAAGTCCACCGCTACTAATTGTATATATTCCGCTTGACACACTAGACTCATCGGCGCACAATCCCGCCTGTTTACGGGGCGTTTCTGATCGGCGTGCTTGGCGGCGAGCATGGTTCCCCTTTCCACCGCCCTACTCTTTCTGGGAGGCGATCGGATGCAACATTTGCCCGGTCTTACGGTTCAATGTTTGAACCCGGGATGTCCCGCGCGGGGACACTGGTTCCGCGTCCAGGCTGCGCCGCAGGAGTTTTGCGGCAACTGCGGTGGGCCGCTTCAGAATGTGCCACCGCCGCTTGCGCCGCGTTTCCGAATGCGGCCTCGGCCGTTTGCGAGCCATCGGCCGATGGGGCGCCCGCGCTAGTCTCGATCGCGTTTGGACCGCCCAAGATGGCAGCGGCTAATCGTCCCTCGACGTGTGCTCACATTCGCGAGCTTAAATCCGTTCACAACAGGAAGGCACTACAGGCTGATCTGGAGAAAGGGGGGAGCGGCCGGTGGGGGAACCGGCCGCTCGGGGCATCAGGGGTAATGGAGGTTCAGAAACTTAAGGCGCTGGCCTCAAGTCCAAAGCGATTGTGCCGTTGAAGCCCGGCAGCGTCGATAGACCGCTCGGTTCAATTCGTCTTGGTACCAAGGTACCGGATGCGCGGTTCGAGATATCTTCTCTCGGTGAGCAATTCTGCTTTCCCTTGCATTTTCCGGAGCGGCGGGCGAAGCTACGGCCCCGATACCTAAGAAAGACCGTCTAATGGAAGGAAACACGATGACTGCTGATTCGAAGACCCACCGCCGCATCGCAACCGAGGAAGCTTTTTCGATCCCTGAAGTCGCTGCGGCCCTGCGTGACGTTGCTCGCGCTCCCGGAAACAGTCTGGACCTGATCCTCGTGAAGCGAATCTACGACGCGCCGAAGGGTGACACCGCGCAGATGGCGGCCCTCCTCCCGCGCCTGATCGATCTCGAGGACGAGCGCCTTCGCGATATGGACAAGAACGGCGTCGCGGTGCACCTGTTGTCGCTGACCGCGCCCGGCGTGCAGATGTTCGACGCCGACACGGCGACAGAATTGGCGGCGCTCGCCAATGATCGCCTCGCCGCGGTCGTGAAAAAACATCCCACGCGTTTCGCGGGTCTCGCGAGCTTCGCTCCGCAGTCGCCCAAGCGCGCCGCAAAAGAAATGGAGCGCGCGATCAAGACGCTCAAGCTCAATGGCTTCGTCGTGAACTCACACACCAACAACGACTACTTCGACGATCCCAAGTTCTTCCCAATCCTCGAAGCTGCAGAAGCGCTCGACGCCTGCATCTACATCCATCCGCGCGCGCCTTCTGACGGGCTCGCGGCGCCGTTCCGCGATTACGGACTCGACAGCGCGCAGTGGGGCTACGGCATCGAAGTTTCCACGCACGCCGTGCGCATGATGGTTAGCGGAGTGTTCGACCGCTTTCCCAAACTCAAGATTTGCATTGGCCACATGGGCGAGGCCGTGCACTTCTGGCTCTGGCGGCTCGACTACATGAACAAGAACGCGCAGAACCGCGGCAGCGCCCCCAAACTCAAGCTCACGCCGAGCGAATATTTCAAGCGCAATTTTGTCATCACCACCAGCGGGCAGGAATCGCACCTCGCGCTCGATTTTTCGATCAAGGCTCTCGGCATCGATAACGTCCTGTGGGCGATCGACTATCCGTATCAGCCGACAGCGCCTGCCGTCGCGTTCATGGACTCCGCGCCGGTCTCCCCCGCCGAACGCGAGAAGCTCTACCACGGCAATGCCGAGCGCGTATTTCATATTCCGACTGTCTGATAGTGAAATGAGTAATTCCCGGTAGACACTGCTGGCGACGACTTAAGATTAGCTAACTGTTGTGGTCATCAATTGCGTTATTCTTGACAGCGATGCGGATTGCCCTCGGCTTGCTAGCGATCCTTTGCGTGAGCGTGTGTACTCATGCTCAATCGTGCCCAACGCAGGATTCCGACGGCCCGGGTGACGCAGCCGAGGAGTCCGTTCTGCACGGACCCTTGTTCATCACGATGAACTTCGCGAATGGCTGGCGCTGAAGCTTGATCAGCCGGCGTGCGGCGAGAGTGAGATAGAACTCGTATTCTTAGAATCTGCTGAGAGGAGACGAGCAGATTCCTTGAGAAGGTGCGGTCTCACGGTGATCGGAAAGCTCTATTACAGTCCGACGGGCTACTACTCAGCCAACATAGCCATTGACGATGCGAAACTAAAACCCAATCCGTCTTGTCATCCATTCCCTATTCGCCGAGACCCCTCGATGACAGCGATTCTGAAGGAACTACGTATTTACCGTGCCTGCATCGAGGTCGATTACGGTGGCAAAAGTCACGTGACCGTCAAGGTGTGGAAAGACCGTAACCCGCAATTGTCCCTAGGGCCATGGCAAGCCTACGTCGACTACATACTGACGGGGGATCGGGACGGCGTCTGGTTCGGCTGCCGCAAGGGATTTGAGATGAAAGACATTTCCCAGCTACCAAAATCATCAAGTGGAATCTTGGACCTTCAGCCCGGTATGGCAGGGGCTAGCCTTCAGGACTTCAACGCGAAAAACACAATCACGTTTACCTGCCAGACAAGCCCGGATGCAAAATGACTCCCCAAAAGTAGCGCCATCAGAAAGTGAGCGGCTCCCAATCCTCGATAGCACTTTGCGACGCAGACCACTGATGTAATACGATAAGCTGCGGCCGATGAATGACGCCACTCCTGCGAAGTCGAGCACTCCTGCAGCCGACATGCTGTGGGGATTCTGGTATCCCGTGCTGCGCAGCGTGCAATTGCGTGGACGCAAACTCGAGCGCGCCGCGCTGCTCGAAGTTCCGCTCCTGCTCGGACGCGACTCCGCCGGAAAGCCTTTCGCGCTGCGCGACGTCTGCCCGCACCGTGCGTTTCCGCTCTCGTTCGGTCAATTCGACGGCACATCGGTCGAATGCGCTTACCACGGCTGGCAATTTGACGCGCACACCGGCCAGTGCCGCCATATTCCCTCGCTGACCGCCGATTCGAAGCTCAAATGCGAACGAATTTCGGCCGGCAGTTTTCCTTGCGAGGAACGCGATGGATACATCTGGGCGTTCATGACGAACCCCGAAGGGCGCGCACCAGCTTCCACGGATGCGGCGATTCCTCCCGCGCCCAAATTGCCTACGTTCGACATTGACCACAAAACGGGCTACAAGATCGCGCATCTCTGGGCCGATCTGCCGTGCAGCGTGGACCACGGAATCATCGGATTGATGGACCCGGCGCACGGGCCGTTCGTGCATCAGGCCTGGTGGTGGCACAGCCGCCGCAGCATCCGCGAAAAAGCAAAACAGTTCGAGCCGATCCCCAACGGTTTTCGGATGAGCCCGCACGCGCCCTCGGCCAACAGCGCGCCGTACAAAATCCTGAAGCTAATCACCGGCGAGCCCGCCACCACGACCATCGATTTCGTCCTGCCGAACCAGCGCTTTGAGCAGATTCGCGCCGGCCGCTACTGGCTCTCAAGCCGCACGACTGTCACTCCAATCCGGCGCGACCTCTGCCGCCTCGATTTCGTCGCCGCGTGGAACATTCTGCCGTGGTTTCCAATCGTTTCGTTCATTCTTCATGTGCTCGGCCCGCGTTTCATCCGGCAGGATACCAAAGTGATCGAGAAGCAGGCGCTCGGTTTGAAATACGAAGATCGAATGATGCTGGTGGACGATGCCGACCGCCAGGCTCGCTGGTATTTCGAATTAAAAGCGGCGTACCTTGAATCGAAGCGCACCGGTGAGCCGATGCGTCATCCGGTGACAGGGCCAGTCACTCTGCAGTGGCGGTCGTAAGGGAATCACTTTAGACTTTCGCCTGCACCATTCTTGTCCCTTCGTCCAGTTGTTCGCCACGCTTCCACGGATCATATTTCCCGCAGTCGATTTCGGGGAGCGTGGGAGGCCAAATGCGTGGTTCGATCCGATATTTCCTGCCTTTTCTCGGTCTCTGTTTTGTTGGGCCTGTTTTTGCGACAGACACCCACAACGTAAAATGCGCCGTGAATCAGGAACGCGTATGGGTCTACGAGTCGCTGAATAGCTTCGACGTGGAAGCCAAATTAAAATGCGGAGAGTCCGTGGAGATTCTCTCGCGGGTGAAAGGCTTCGTGAAGATCCGGACCGCGAACGGCGTGGATGGCTACGTTCCCGACAGCGCGTTTTCTGATTTGCCGCCGCTGCCCGATGACGCTAATCCAGCCGCTAGCGGAGCGAGTCCGCTCCTTGCAGCAAGCATCGCTGCGCACACAGCCGCTGCGTCTTCCGGCTCTTCTTCCGCAAGCACTGTTTCGAATCCCGCGCCTGCGCCTGTTGCCGTGAGGGCGAAGGCGCCCAATGTTGAAGTGCCCAAAGAACTCCCTAGAGAAGCCCTGCAGCCCGCGGCCATCGCGAACTCGCCTGCAGTTTCACCGCGAGATGCCGTCGCAACGGCCGCCAGGCCCGCGAAGGCCTCCGCGCCTGTAAGAGCTGAGCCTCCCGTGAATGCGCCCGCGCCAGCCTTGGCCAAAGTTTCAACGGTCTCGGTCGTCGCCAAGCCCGCGTCTCCCGCTGCTGTAGAGAAGCCTGCGAAAACCGCCGTTGCCAACAACTCGGTCACTCCGCCATCGCCTTCGAACACGCATCTCGCTGCATCCATGTCTAATTCGTCCGCCGCCCCTGCGAAATCGCCCGTTGCAACAGTCGCGCCAGTGAGCGCAAGGATTGCGGACAGCACGACAAGCGCAGCTCCTGCTAATGAGTTGGCAACCACGCAACCGGCGGCACCCGCTGAGGAATCGGAGGACTATCCCGACGCCAAGCCGGAAAACGAAAGCGCAGACCCGAGCTGCCGTGTATTTTTCTCCGGATATGGTTTGGCGCCGTCGCAATTCAAATGGCTTGCTGACAATCGCCGGAAAGAGCACTCGGAGATCTGCCCGGCTCCCGATCTCGGCCGCGTGGATTACGTGATCTTGTTCGCGCACGATTCGGATACCTACAGCGGCGCCATGCCGACGCTGGTCCATACGGACCGAAATGGTTTTTCCGATTTCAACCCGATGACGACGGTCGACACCACGCTGATGCCCGCGTCCGAAGTGGAGAAGGCCCGCTACGAATTCGTCTGGGTATTCCGCATGAAGCGGGGTGACTTCGATCCCGCGAGATTTTCGCAGCGCCGCCGCCCTCAATTCACGACCTACGTGAAAGGCTCGCACGCATCGGCGCGAGCCGTCGAGGACGCCTTCAGTTTTATCCAGGAACAGAGTCCCAATCGCTGAACCGTTCGCCGGGGCGAGGCGATTGTGGGCCGCGATCCGATGGCGGCGAGAAGTTGTTCTATTCAGTTGTCAAAGAGCGTTGCGAGCTTTCGTCAAGAAAGCCGAAGCCCGAAAAAGTTGCGATTAGGGATGATCGCGACCGTTTGTTTCCAGTGACTTAGATGGGATTCCAATAACGGGATGTTGCGATTAGAAAACTGGAGGTGGGCGGCGGACGACAGGCAGGCAGGAGGAGCAGCGTCGCCATTGAGCGGGACCTTTCGCGAAGGCATTGACGTTCTCCTTTCTCTTGCCGTTCTTTCATCGCTGCGGCTTACAAAGACTCTCGCCTTCGATCTGCGAGGGCGGCAAAAAGCCTGAGCTACATTAAGACCCGGCCTGGACGCTGGCGGCGCGAGCCATGTGCCCGGTTCCTGGTAATGCAAAATGCCGCGAGCACACTTTCGAGCCTAGCATTTTACGCGCGGTGTGCAGCCTGTACGAAAGGACAGATTCGGATCGGGGTACAAAAAACTGAAGTCCACGGGCTTTCAAAACATGCCGCGCGGGATATTGAGCTAGCGAAGGCCGTTAAGCGGGAACGCCGTTTCCACGTTCTGCCCAGCGGGTGTATCCACATCGACAGTTGTGATGCTGCCCGAATCGATCTTTTCCACTTCGTAGTCTGTTTCGATGGTCGCCCCAACGATTCCGCCCTGGTCGCTGTCGTCATAGCTATAAATTAGCTGGCCGTGGATCGACTGCGGCTCGATTTCGGCCTCCTGCGCGTGATCGTTCGGCGAGCCGGAGTTGATTTCGTCCACAAGGCAAGCGAAAGGCGTCTCGACTTCAATCAAGCTGACGTGCGGCCCGCTTTCGGGCACGGGCAGATTGTGTCGGTACTTCTCGAAGAAGGCATTCTTCTTGTCGGGGTTTCCCCTGCCGAGAAAATAGGCTTCGCGGATCGCCTCGGAAGAAAGCGGGTATTCGAATGCGAGCATCGGCTGCGCGGTCATTGCGGCCAGCAGAAGAATCAAGAGCACCGGACGCGCGCGGGTTCTCATGGCAGTCTCTGAATCCTAGCTCATTAGATGCGTCGCGTCGGAGTCGGAGTACGAACGCTTTCCTAATTGGTAATCCCGATCAGGAATGGGTAATGCTCCGCGGCGCCCATGAAGAAGAGCATGGGAAGTGACATCCAAAATCCCGCGCGTGATGCGAGAAACGCCCAACGCGCCAGCCGCGCCGCTTCGGGTGGCATCGGCGTTCCTTGCTCCGCGTTCGCTCGGGTCCACGCGATCAACCGCTTCTGCGCGCGCCAGATAATTCCCCACGCGTTCAGCAGCATCAGCAATCCCATTCCGCCGCCGACGCTGATAGCCAAATGTCCATTCGATGATTCCGGATTCGCATTCAATTTCAGCACGGTCCACGACGCGGCAATGGCAATCGCGGCAATCGCGATCGCGCGCACCCACGCGCTATCGAGAATCCCTTTATGCGGCAACTGAAACGGATAAATCAGCGCGAATGCCACGAGCCACACGAGCAGCCACAAAAGCATCCAGTGCCACGCCAGCAGGGGATTTCCCGCATTCCGCGCGTCGGCGGAAAGCATTTGCCAGTAGTAACGCACTCCACTGAGCACCGTGATCAGCGCGGACCACCGAAACCACCACATCGCCCGCGACATCAGCGGCGGAAAAACTTTCGCGCGTACCGCGGGCTCGAGTCCCTTCATCGTGGGCGTACCAACGAGGTTGAAAAAATACAGCAGCCCGATCCATACGATCCCAAAGAAGAAGTGCATCCACCGGAGCATCATCTGTTCGTTCACAAGGGCGCCCTGCGGAAAACTGAACGGGAGCTCTACCCCGCAAATGACAGGTGCTAGGTGTGTGACCACCATGAGGAGACCTCCCAAGCTGCTTGACAGATGAGCCCGCCAAGACTGTGCCGCATACTATCGCAAAAGTGGAGGCGTTGTATTGTAGACTTCCGCTTTTGGACGACGATGAATCGGATTGCGTGAAGCAGAACCGGGATATGCCAATGGGAGAAGTCTACGCGGGCACTTCGGGATGGGCCTATGCGACCTGGAAGCCGAAATTTTATCCGGCGAAGCTCGCGTCTGCGAAGTTTCTCGGTTACTACGCGACGCGCCTGAATTCCGTCGAGCTGAATTACACTTTCCGCCGCCGCGTCACCGAAAAGCTGCTCGCGGGCTGGATTGCCGCGACCCCGCCGGATTTTAAATTCGCCGTCAAAGCGCACCAGACGATTACCCACATCACGCATCTGCGCGGGTCGCATGAAGTGACCTTGGATTTCATCGCCTCGCTTGACCCCTTGCGCGAGGCTGGCAAGCTCGGCCCGGTCCTGTTCCAGCTCCCGCCGAATCTCAAGTGCGATGTTTGCCTGCTGGAGGATTTCCTCGCAGGCCTGCCGCGGCATACGCGCGCTGCGATGGAATTTCGGCACGTTTCGTGGTTTTCCGAAGACGTATACGAACGCTTGCGCGGCACCAATGTCGCGTTATGCCAGGCCGAAAGCAATAAGATCGAGACCCCGGACGTCGCGACTGCCGACTTCCGCTATTATCGCCTGCGAAAGGAAAAGTACTCAGCCGCGACGCGCAAAGCATTCGCGCGAAAAATAGATGAAGCTGGGCGTTCCT
>PKUY01000318.1:18223-18345 GCA_003131705.1 Acidobacteriota bacterium
GCGTCTGCCAATTCCGCCACTTGGGCAATTCGTGCAACAAAGACGGGGCTCAACCATATTGAGGCGAGCCCTCTGGTTTGTCAACGAAGCACCCCGCCGCGCAGCCGTTTCTGAACATAGAA
>PKUY01000193.1:0-2940 GCA_003131705.1 Acidobacteriota bacterium
CGCAAACCGGACAAGTGCCCCTGGCTCCCAGAAGTCGGGCTTGGGGAGGCTGCGGCTCCATTCCATTTGAAGCCACGACTTTCGCGTTACTGGATGAGAGGGCGTCAGGGGATTTGCCGTCCGCCCGAGAAGATTTGCGCCTGGGTGACATGATTTGCCTATTGAAACTTGGGCGCTCCTGCGGTGGGCCGATTCGCCCTTGCTTCTATCCGGCTGCGATCAGACGAGACTTGTGCTTGGCGGCCGATACATTGGAACCGCGGACGATGAGTAGCAGACCGTGGTCTTTGTGGTGCTCAAGCAAGTGAGTCTCTGAACAGCACTTGCAAAGCCAGAAGTGGCGCACATATTTTGTGTTTGCAGGTGCAGCGGGGCTTCCCGAATGATTCGTTTGAAAACGAAGGAGTTGACCTTGCCGATAGCTGAACGGAGCCTTGCAGTCTGGATTTGCGCATTTTGAAAACATAAGTGCTCACTCAGTCCATTCAACCGAGTCCCAAAATACCGGGCTAGGAAAACCCTGCGGTGGGTTCAAGTTCAGAATTTTTAAGCGTACGTCGCGTGCGCCTCGGATTCAATGAGTTTCGCGCCATGCGCTCCCGCTTTATGAGCACTCGCGCCCGACTCAACCGCTTTTTCGAGCTGGTCGAGAGAATTCATTACCGTCAGGAAAATCGCTTCGCACGCTCCATCGTTCAGGTGTTTTGCGATGCGAAGCATCCAACGCACAGCCTCAACCTTTACGCGCAAGTCGAGCACTGGATCGAAACGGTGGACTCCGCTCTTCAGCCATACAAGATAGGAAGCCGCATTCACATTTCGCAGCCGATCGTTCAGATGCTGGAGACGCTCCCCGACCTCGACATCGTTGAGATAATCATTCCTTCGCATGACCTTAAAGCGAGAGTCTGAAACTTGCTCGTCCCTATTTTGGATAAGAACTTGGGTACTCATTGGTCGGCCTCGTTTCGTTCCCCGAAAAACTATCTACAATGAACTTGTTCGTGCACTGGTGAAGTAGCACGGGTCGTGCCAGCCCTTCGCTCTTTCCGCAACCACAGTCGGGACAGCGGCTTAGAGGCTGCTTAGGACGTTAGGTGCAGGTGGCGTGCGGCGCATCGCCATGCAAATTGTGCCCGCGTCGCACCCTTTCCTCCCCAGTGCCCCGGTATTGGCTTCCGCAGGATCTCCGCAGGTCTTGGTTCCTATCGGCTTAGCACCGTCTTCGTACTCATCTTGCTTCCCGAATCATTTGTGGAGAATCGTGTTCGCCTCTTCAGTGCTTTGAAGGAATTCGAACGATCTCGACGGAACAGTGAGACGATTATGGATATGGGCATCGTGGGAACAATGGGCGCAGTGCGAATCTTTGCGGTCGGCCTCGACCTGAAGGCCATCTCCGACGAGCTTGGCATTCAACCGTCAGAGACACATCGTTGCACTCGCCTTCCAGATAGCTGCTGGTGACGTCGTAGAGAAACAAGCGCGGTGGTTGATTCCCGCGGCGGCGTTGATACTGGTCATAGAGGGCCCGCTCGATCTTTTCCTGACGCGCACACAGATCATCGAGTGCGGCGTAGAGATCGTCTTCGTCAAAGGAAGCTAGGCCTAATACTTCGCTGACGGCGTGATCCTGCGCCCAACGTACGGCCGAGAGACGAGAACCCTGATGCGGCGGGCGCGCTAGGACCCGTAACCCGCTGAACCGCCGTATGCGGACCCGCATGTACGGTGGTGTGGCAGGGGGGAGCGGGCAACCCCCCCCCCCCTATGCCGATTGTCCCTCGTCCTTGATCTCGGCCACCAGGGCTTCGGTGGTTAGCATCAGGGCGGCGATAGAGGCGGCATTCTGCAGAGCGAGGCGAGTGACCTTAGCTGGATCAATTACGCCAGCCTCGACCAGGTCTCCGAACTCGCCGGTATCAGCATTGAAGCCGAAATTGTCGTCATTGGATTCGCGTATGCGACCGACAATGACGGCACCCTCCTGTCCGGCGTTGAGAGCGATCTGGCGCATGGGTTCTTCGAGGGCGCGCTTTACGATGTTGACGCCGATGGCCTCATCACCATGGAGCTTGAGCTTTTCGAGAGCCGCGATGCAACGAACGAGCGCCACGCCGCCGCCAGGAACGATGCCTTCCTCAACAGCAGCGCGGGTGGCGTGCATGGCGTCTTCCACGCGAGCCTTCTTTTCCTTCAGCTCGGTCTCGGTAGCAGCGCCGACCTTGATAACGGCCACGCCGCCAACCAGCTTAGCCAAGCGTTCTTGGAGTTTCTCCTTGTCGTAGTCCGAGGTGGTTTCTTCGACCTGTGCCCGGATCTGCTTGATGCGGCCCTCGATCTCGCTGGTCTTACCGGCGCCTTCGACGATCGTTGTGTTGTCCTTGTCGATGGTCACCTTCTTGGCGCGTCCGAGATCCTCAACCTTCACGTTCTCGAGCTTAATGCCGAGGTCTTCCGTGATGGCCTTGCCGCCCGTCAGGGTAGCGATGTCCTCGAGCATGTCCTTGCGGCGATCGCCAAAGCCGGGAGCTTTCACCGCACAGCACTGCAAAGTCCCGCGGAGCTTGTTCACCACGAGCGTTGCGAGCGCTTCGCCCTCGACGTCTTCCGCGATGATCAGCAGCGGCTTGCTTATCTTGGCAGTCTGTTCGAGCAAGGGCAGCAGGTCCTTCATCGAACTGATTTTCTTTTCATGGATCAGGATGTGGACGTCTTCCAGCACACACTCCATGCGCTCCGGATCGGTGACGAAGTAGGGAGAAAGATAGCCGCGGTCGAACTGCATGCCTTCGACCACTTCGAGCGTCGTCTCCATCGTCTTCGATTCCTCGACGGTAATGACGCCATCCTTGCCCACCTTCTTCATCGCTTCGGCAATGAGGCTGCCGACCTGCTTGTCGGTGTTGGCGCTAATCGTGCCGACCTGCGCGATCATGT
>PKUY01000193.1:3014-5950 GCA_003131705.1 Acidobacteriota bacterium
AAGCGACTTCCTTGACCATCTGTGCACCCATGTTCTCGAGCGGATCCTGCAGCTCGATTTCTTTCGCCACGGTCACGCCGTCCTTGGTGATGATCGGCGCGCCGAACTTCTTCTCGATCACCGCATTGCGCCCCTTCGGGCCTAGCGTGATCTTGACCGCGTCGGCCAGAACGTTGACGCCGCGTAAAATCGCCTGACGTGAATTCTCACCAGTTACAATTTGCTTTGCCATTGGGACTTCACCCTCCTGGGTGATTCAGAATTTTCTGCTCTTCCAAAACGTTGCGATCGGAGAAATTACCTCTTGCCAGATGCTGCTTTGGCGATCCCGCTGAGCTTCGCCAGGATTTCCTCCTCGCGAAGGATCAGGTACTCCTGATCATCAATCATGATGTCATTGCCGGTGTACTTGCCGAACAAAATCCGGTCGCCCACCTTCACGTCAAGCGGGATCCGTTTACCCTTTTCGATCTTGCCGGCTCCGACGGCCATCACTTCGCCCTCCTGAGGCTTTTCCTTGGCCGTGTCAGGGATGATAATGCCGCCCTTCGCGGTTTCTTTCTCTTCTAACCTCCGCACCAAGACGCGATCGTGCAAGGGAGTCACATTCACAGTCATTTCTTTAACCTCCGTTTAATCCATTCTAGGAATTTCAGGGGAAGGGAAACGCAAGCGACCGTTTCCCTCGTATCTTGGACCGGTGGGACTGAGTGGGCAAGAGAAACTTTTAATGAGGGCCGGAGCAAGGCCTGAGAAATCGATTACGAGGCAGGAAATGGGGCTCGTTCAGACAGGCAAAAACGAGCCGTCGGAACCCCCGATCTCGCTGGTGTCCGCTCTGCTGGCGAATTCGTGTCCAGGGCAGGAGGAGCGTACGATGCGCGAGACAGAGGTGTCCCTACCAAAAACCTGATTCGTACTCGTTTGGCGGCCTCGATGTTTCGCTGATCGGGCGATCTGATTGGATTCGGCGCGAACCTGTTCGGTGACTGTGTTCAACGACACAAACTGAGTCCGCGAACAAAATACCCTAGAGGAGAAAATGCGAAGAGCGATGCCCGTTAGGCGGCGATGCGTTCGTAGCGATGATGGAGTCCGCCAACTCGGGGGATCTCCACGACCCAACCCATCGCCGCATGCTGGATCGGTCGGCTGATGGGTGCGTCCTTGCCCAGCGATAGGTGAGTCCGTGATCGCTCGTAGTAGTCGAAGTAGGACCTGAGGATGCGCCGCAAACCGGCTTCATTCAAAACGATCACGTGATCCAAGCACTCGCGGTGGATCGACCCGATCAAGCGCTCGACATAAGCATTCTGCCAAGGCGACTGCGGAGCGGTGAGAACTTCCCGAATGCCCAACCAATTTGCTGTTTGACGAAAGGTCTCTCCATAGCTTCCATCCCTATCGTGCAACAGATAGCGCGGCCCGCTGTCCCAAGGGAATGCTTGCAGAAGTTGGCGTGTCGTCCACTCGGCTGTCGGATGCCGTTTCGCCGACTGCATTATCTTTGCTCAAATCAGCGAACTTAATTTGCGGTCCTTTGCCGTTATCCCTGCCATAGAATTTTAAGACTGCGTCTAGCCGATTGCGCTCTTTTGTACCTGCTTTCAGCTTTGCATCCGCCTTCTGCACCACGGCCAGCGCCTCCTTGAACTTTTGACATTGTTCATTGCCACCTTGGCAATTGTAGTGGCCATCGGGGTCAATTCGGTTTAAAGGATTATTTAACACATAGCTAAAAAGATTGAGGCTCTGGGGATTATCGATCTTGGCGTATGGGACTGGTTCAACCCTTGCAGACCAGTCGGGGGACATGAAGCGACCGAGGGAGGAGGAGTCTTAGCGGGCGCCGAAGTTGTCGAGGCCGGTTTCGGCGTCGTGTTCTTTGCCGGTTGATGTCATAACGACGCCGGCCTCGCGACGGTCCGAGTAGACTGTTTCGGTTCTGGTCACGTCATCGTTGGAGAACGGAAAGGTCCGTCGTCAGGATTATCTGAGTTTGACACGAGAAGACGGCAAGTGTACAGTTTCGCGCGAAGATGAAGTTGAAATCGGAAATTCCGAACAGGAGATTTCGATGAAGGACAAACACGGTAATCCATCAGCGAATCTCGCCATAGACCGCCGCTCCATGTTGAAGGGTTCCGTACTGGGAGGCAGCGCGCTCCTCGCCGGAGGTCTCGTTCCCGAACTTTTCGCTGGCGAAGCGCCAGCAATGCCTGCCGATCTGAAGGGGATCCGCCGCATCGCAACGGAAGAAGCTTTTTCGATTCCCGAAGTTGCCGCCGGCTTGAAGGGCGTCGCGCGCGCTCCCGGCAACAGCCTTGACCTGATTCTCGTGCAACGAATCTACGATGCGAAGCCGAGTGACCCCCCATTGGCTCTGCTGCGGCAGCTGCTCGATCTCGAGGACGAGCGCCTTCGCGACATGGATGCCAACGGCGTCACGATGCATCTCTTATCGCTGACCGCGCCCGGCGTCCAGATGTTCGACGCCGACACGGGCACCGCTCTTGCCGAGCTCGCCAACGACCGCCTGGCCGCGGTCATCAGCCGTCATCCCACGCGCTTCGCCGGCCTCGCGTCGTTTGCTCCGCAGGCGCCCAACCGCGCGGCCAAGGAGATGGAGCGTGCGATCAAGATCCTGAAGCTCAACGGTTTCATCCTGAACTCGCACACCAACAGCGAGTACCTCGACAATCCCAAGTATTTTCCCGTCCTCGAGGCCGCCGAGGCCCTCGATGGCTGCATCTACCTCCACCCGCGCGCGCCTTCGGACGGCATGGCGGTGCCGTTCCGGGAGTATGGCATGGACAGCGCTGAGTGGGGCTACGGCATCGAAGTCTCCACCCACGCCGTTCGCATGATGGCTAGCGGCGTGTTCGACCGCTTCCCCAAGCTCAAGATCTGCATCGGCCACATGGGCGAGGCCGTGC
>PKUY01000193.1:6027-12582 GCA_003131705.1 Acidobacteriota bacterium
AACGTCCTGTGGGCGATCGACTATCCCTATCAGCCGTCCGCGCCCGCCGTAGCGTTCATGGATTCTGCGCCCGTCTCGCCTGCCGAAAGAGAAAAGCTCTACCACGGCAACGCCGAGCGCGTTTTCCACATCAAGCCCGCTTGACCGCGTAGGTATCGCGGAGCTGTCATCCCGAGCGAGTCCGCCGCGGACGGACGACAAGGGATCTGCTGTTGTCTTTGGTAGCGGCGGACCATCGCACTACTTCTTAGGCGGGTACTTCTCGAACGACTCTACGGGCGGCGGGAAGAAATACTGAAGCAAAGGGAGGAACAAAAACGGGTGACGCTGCCGTTCGCCCCCAACGCCTGATAACTCCTTCCCGGCTCCCCATTGGAAAGCTAAGCTGCAAAAGTTAAGCCCCCTACGATTGACATTTAACGCGCCAGGGAACGCCATGTGCTGCGCTATGCCTTGCTGCTCACTCGCCGCGAAAATTATTCGTTTGCGTTGAAAGAGACGTATGTTTCTTGCCGAAGAATTTTGCTGCGTGCGACCAGGCGGCTGCGAATGCGATGAATCGCAATGCTGGGGTATTCCGGCTTCACGCCCGAGTGAGCGCATTACATGGGTGGGATTTTCGGAGGGTTTGCGAAATCCGGAGGGTTTCGGAGAGTAAACGCTAGAGACCTTTTAAGCTTGATTCTATAGAGAGATTTCCTGGATAAGGCTCCGAACTATCCCCACCGGACACTCCGGGGAAGCAGTGGTAGCCAGGACCGGCCGAGAACCAGACGGCCACGGCTCCAGCCGAGGCGGCAAAGTCGTGACGGATTGGGACTATGATGCGACGAAGTACTCTGCTGGATTGTGGAACGCAGGCGACCGGCAGTGAACAGAGTGAACTTCTTTGGTTCAGAGGTTCCCTAGAAGAAAAGAATTTCATGACTTCTCAGAGAAAATGCGCTATCTACTTTTCTACAGCTTTCGGGACACAACCGGTGGCGCGTCGCGACGGCATAGGTGTGGCGCTGGCGGAGGCAATGGCTTCGTGGGCCGAGACCAGGATGGCAATGGCAGAGTTAGGTTGCAGATCTCAGAAACTGCGGCTACGAAATGCTCATAGACGAGATGTGAGGATTGTCTAATTCCTTGGAAGTCTGATGCCTGAAACGCAATATCTGCGGGATTCGAGTGGGCGAACACCTAGGAGGTGAAGCCATGGCTCAACGAATTGCGTTGATTACAGGAGGGATGGGGGGGTTAGGCCAATCAATCAGTACCAAGCTGTTCAAGGCTGGATACAAGGTGGTGGTGACGTACTCACACAATAACAAGAACTCTGATATCTGGATGGAGGATATGAAGAAGCATGGTTATGAGTTTTTCGCATATCCGATCGACGTGGCGGACTACGACTGTTGTCAGCACTGCGTGGCCAAAATACGGACGGAGGTTGGCGGTATCGACATCCTCGTGAATAATGCCGGCATAACCCGTGATCACACGTTTAAGAAGATGACCAAGACCGAGTGGGACGCTGTGATTCACACCAATCTCGATTCGGTGTTCAATATGACAAAGCAGGTTTTGGACGACATGCTTGAAGGTGGTTGGGGACGTATCATTAATGTTTCCTCGGTCAACGGTCAGAAGGGAGCGTTTGGGCAGACAAACTACTCGGCAGCAAAAGCGGGCATGCACGGGTTCACAAAGGCTTTAGCTCGGGAATTGGCGACTAAGGGAGTAACTGTCAATACCATCTCGCCCGGCTATATCGGCACGAAAATGGTGAGGGCGATACCACAGGAAATCCTCGACACGAAGATCATTCCCGAGATCCCAATCAGGCGGCTCGGTCTCCCGGAAGAGATCGCTGGCCTGATCATCTATCTGTGCTCAGATGAGGCCGCCTTCATCACAGGAGCCAACGTTTCCATAAACGGCGGGCAGCACATGCAATGAGTAAACTTGCTCAGGCGGTGCAAGGGAACTTGTCCCGGGGATTGGTCAGTCAGTTTACCCATCCAAGCTGGGTGAGAGCGCTAAGATCGCACTCGAAGCACAAGGAGTGCAACCGCACGTCTTGCTGTTTGTGTGCACCCGCGACTGCGGAAAACAGGGTTTGCACCCTTCGCTATTGTGAACGGCGAGCTAGCCATTCGTCGATGTGAGGCCATGTACACTTGCTAGCAGAGCTGCCGGCCATGATTCCGATATGGCCGCCTTTTACGCGGAAGACTTCCTTGTCGGTACAACCCACCTTCGAAAGGATCGTCTCCGACTGGCAAGGAGGCGTAATGTGGTCGGATTCCGCGATCACGTTCAGCAGGTTGGCTCGTATTCGGGTCACATCCACTCGCTCACCCCGAATCATCAGCTCTCCGCGCATTAAACGGTCATTTCGATAAAGGTCAACGATGAGCTGACGGAACGCACCGCCCGCTATCGGTACGAGGTCCGTCACCCAGGTGTTCATAGCGAGCCAAGCCTCGACAACCTTAGGGTTATCGAGATTGTCCCAAAGTTTCAGATAGCTTGTGACGTAGTTCTCAACAGGTTTCAGTGCCTTACCTCCGTAATCGATCATCTCTCCTGGCATGTTGCCAAACGCTGAGAGCACTTTGTCCACATCGAAGTAACGTTCGTCGGTCCATCGGGCAAAGGTGATGGCTTCCTTGTTGGAAAAGTCCAACGGAGCTGTTAACAAGATCAGATTCCGCAGCCCGTCGTCTGGCCTAAGGGCGGCGTAAATGGTAGTGATGATCGTCCCGATGCACCAGCCGAGAAGGCTGAATTCGTTGACTCCTGAGATTGCTTTGAGCTTGCGGACCGCTCTGGGCAGGTACTCGAGAGCATAATCGTCAAACTGTAGGTTCTTGTCTTCCGGTCCCGGAACTCCCCAATCAAGCAAATACACATCGTAACCTTTCTTGACCATAGACTCGACGAAGCTATGCCCCGGCCGAAGATCAAGGATCGATGGCCGGTTCATCAAGGCAAACGCCAGTAGGAGTGGAATCTGGTGGCGCCGGTCCTTCGGTTGGACGGGAATATATCGATAGAGCTTCGCCTTNNCCCGATAGCAGCTTTTTTGGTCAGCGTCTCAGCGAGTGTGCTGAGTTTCTTCTCAAAGTCTGCAAACTGCTCAGTCACCTCGGGAGCTTCTGCCATGCTCATTCTGCCCTCTTCTTCGTCTTCTTTTGTTCTGCTGGTACTGATTTTGATATCAATTCTTTAATTAAATCTAGCTTCGCATCCATGTCGTCGAGCCGCATTTCTATATTCGTGAGACGCTCAGCCAGCCCTACGAAATCAGCACGTGAGGGCATGCTAAGTTGCTGAAGCGCGTGGAGCATTGCCTTCTCGATAGTTTCGCGAAACGGAGATGACGCCGACAAATATGTGTCGAGCATCGCTCCCGTTGCTTTGGCGTACGCATCGGTGTTCACAGTTTCGACCATTGTTTTGGACCAGCCCTCGAGGTAAGTGTCCCGCATCTCACGCCAAGGGTCCCTTGGATCGAACGGCTTGTCGTGACCCGCTTTTTCGTCCCCCATTTACTACTCCTTTTACATCAGGGATACGCTCCCGAGCCAGGCACACAGACTCCCGGTAACCAAAACAAGAAGAAGTTGAAGTCTGGGTGCCATCCGCGACTCGCGAGTATACCAACTTTCCTATTAGACCGCAGCGGACTTCGACAGAGTGGAAGGTATGTCCAACACCGCCTTCTGCGTTTCAACTAAAGCGTGGAAGACACGCTGGAACGAATCGGTGGCCGGTGTGTCGGAAATGCAAAACTGCCGTTTCGCAGCCTGGTAGGCCGACTTGTTTTGCTCTGCAATAAAATCAAGAGTTTCCTTCTGCGCCGCAATGGAATAGTCGACCGACTGCTGAACCAGTGCCGCCAAACCGTTAACTGCCTTCGAGGTTGAATCCACCTGCTCTTTGGAGATGCCGGCCACGGTGTGGCTCTGCTCGACGACCAGGTTGATCGCGCCCTTCCGGAATTCGACGAACTTTTCAAATGCGTGGTCCGCCAGATCGAGTAGGAGCATTGCCGGTGTGCCGGGCACGAAGCGTTGAAAAGTTCCCTTGTAAGTTTCGATCAACTCGGCATTCTGCTGAGCGGCAGCGTCAAGAGCCTTTGTCTGTAGTTCTGCGAACCGATCCACGCTCTTGGTGTACAGAGGCAGGAAGCCATCCGTAACTTCGTTCCTCTCTACTCCGGCTTTCGTGGTTTCCTCTCCGCTTGACTTATTTGGTGTAGCCATGTTCTCCTCCATTAATGACGATGATTTATGCTGCACTGCAGCATATCCAAGGATACATCAGCTACCGATCGTGTCAAGTAGAAAATGAGGGGAAATATGGATCACCAGACCATCGTGATTAAGAAGTATGAGAATCGCCGCCTGTACGACACCACCGAGAGCCGGTACGTAAACTTGGACGAAGTGGCTCAGATGGTACGGGAGGGCAAAGACGTCAAGGTAAAAGACGCGGTTACCGGCGAAGATCTGACCCGTCTGGTGCTGACGCAGATCATCGTAGAACGCGCGAAGGCCGCTGATTCAGATTTTCCCGTTGATGTATTGCGTCAGATGGTGGTTGCGTCAGGCAGGGCAACCCAGGAAACTATGCTGAAATACATGAAGGCGGCCGTCGACATGTACCAGGACGCCTATCGCGCTATCTCCCCCACGTTGAACCTCTCTGATTTCATCCCTCCCCCTTCGGCGTCCCGCGCAACTTCCATGCAGACACCTCCCGTTGCTCGAGCGGAGGAAGCTACGCCCGAATTAAGCACAACTCACCAAGCGAAAGAGGAAACGGCCAAGGTAGAGGCACTGAGGCGGCGCCTAGAAGAGCTAGAGTCGCTTGTTTCGAACCTCGGGGCTGAAAAAGGATCACGCAAACGTAAAACAAATTCACGCCGCCATTCTTGACGCACTGCGGCAAAGCTTGAGTGGGTACCTGGCAGTTCCGTCTGCCGAAACCCTCTCTGCCCCCTGGGGGAAATTGCAAGAGCCGCCGCGTTCCTGATCGCTGACGGTGACTACATCACTGGTCAGCAGCTGAATATCAACGGCGCCATTTATATGTAACAACGAACCGGACGCGGCGGCTCGTCGGCCACCAGGTAGAGTCAGAATTCAAATAATATTGCCGTTCCGGTAAAGGATCGATGAGATATGGTTTCAGGTCACAGGCCTACATGACCTCTGCCACGAACAATCGGCGGCTTGCAGGATACAGTTTCGATAGTGAAGAGGTCCGCTCAATAGCTTGCCGCTACTTACCTTGGAGCGGAGTTGCTGAAATCGCATGAGAAAATGAATTTCCGATGACTTACGAAATCGCAATCAAATCACGGACAGAAATCGCAGCCGCAGGGCGGCTGTTCCTTACATTTTATGACTCGGGCTACGAGCACAGTCTGGAGCACTGGATTGATCTCCAGCATCGGGTCGAGGAAGCTGACAAATGGCCGTCGTCAGTTCCGACGCAGTTCGCAACCGAGGTCATGGCATCTTAACCGCGGCAAGCCCTCTAAAAATGAAAACCGCCGANNACCGCCGCAAACTAGCACCTCGCCTGTCACGTAATCCGAGAGCGGCGAGCAGAAGAAAAGCACTGCGCCAGCCGCTTCCTCGGGGGTACCAACTCTGCCAAGCGGGCAGGTCGTTTTCATGGAATCCAGCATACTGGGTCGCACTCCGACCCTGATGCTATGCCCCTTCATTTCCAGGTTCGTCTCGCTGCCGGTCAGTGGCTGAACTAGGCGAGTGTCAATCAGGCCGAAACCGACAGCGTTGACGTTTACGTTGTATCGTCCCCACTCCTTTGCCAGTGTTTTGGTTAACCCGATCACACCCGCTTTACCAGAGGAATAGCCGGCTTGGCCCGGGTTCCCATCGGTGCCCGCAATCGAGGTAATGTTGACAACCTTCCGCATCACCCTTTCACCGGCGGCAGTCTCCCTCTTGGCGTTTTCCTTAATGTAAGTGGAGGCTGCCCGCAAGATCCGAAATGGCACGATCAGGTGTATCTCGAGCATTGCCTGGAATTGCTCATCGGTAGTCTTCTGGATAACATCGTCCCAACTGTATCCGGCATTATTGACGATAATATCTAAGGAACCAAAAACTCCGAGAGTGGTCTTGACCAGTTCGTCCGGAAAAGACGGAATCGTGAGATCGCCGACTACGCGTTCCACATGGTATCCGGCGGAGCAAAGAGCACCCTCGGTTTCGCTCACCGCCCCTTCATCAAGGTCATTCAACATCACCCTGGCGCCTGACGCCGCAAGCTTTGTCGCAATTGCTCGGCCAATGCCTCGGCCTGCACCGGTAACCAACGCAGTTTTATCTTCAAGAGTAAAGCACATATCTTTTACATTCCCTCCGGCAGTCAACGGAAAACTCAAACTCAATCTTACAATGGATGTTCTGCATGCTGCAGCATCCCGCGAAGAATTGTGTCTACTGTCAGACCTGTTTCACCAATTTCCTCCTTCGGTCGCATAGAGTCACAAAATTCAATGTGTGGCGCTCCAGAACATTGCTGCTA
>PKUY01000151.1 GCA_003131705.1 Acidobacteriota bacterium
TACAGCGATTTGGTGCGCTGCCTCTTGGCAATTCTGGATATCTAATTCCTAACGGCCCGGAGAATCGCGAACGCTTTGAGTGGCTGGCGACAATGATACGAAATGAACGAGGGGAAGCTTCGGTCCTAGAAGTGCAGTCCATTGACAACTATTCAGCCCCTCAATTGAAGCGGAAATTCACTGAAGCGCGAATCCGCGATTATCAAATATTGCTAAGGGAAATCAGAAAAGTAACGACCACCTCCTCGACGAGCGGGAGAATGACGCGCATACGTCAACGCCTTCAAGAGATTGTTTCGATCGACTTCTTCGGTAGCCCTCTTCGCGAACAGGTAGAACGTGCTGTCAATGCTCTCGAAAAACCACAATCAGAGGAATCGCATTTCGAATTAGGGACAATCTCACGTGCTGCGTATCGAAACAGAGTATGGGTCACTCGACCGCGTCCTGGTGTGGACCGGGTGATGTCTGCATGGTTGATCCGGAAGATTATTGACCCAAAGGCGAGATTTGTTTTTGCAAGTGAGGACAAGAAGCCTGCCAATGCTGTTCCTTACGATATGTATGAAGGGGGATTCGGTCACCGGGGAGAGGACTGTACGTTCGAAACGCTCCTGAAAGCATTTCGCATTCGGGACAAAAGAGCAGGTGTGATGGGACAAATCGTCCACGATGCGGACCTGTTTGACGAGAAATTCGGACGTAAGGAAGGTTTTGGCATCGACGAAATCATGAAGGGTTGGGCGCGACAGGGCTTGGGCGATCAGAAATTGCTCGCACGCGGAATGCAACTCACCGATGGGCTCTATCACTCCCTTCGTTGAACGGAGAAAGCGGACAGCGATCCAGTTTCGATTGGGTTAGACGGGCTATTTCAAACGAGGAGAAAACTGATCGCGCTATAACCAGTTCAATGGTGACCCCCTGACGGGGAAAAACGTTCGGGCAGTGAACATCGGGTATTTTCGGCCGATCAGCCGCCTGACGAGACTGTCCATTGATTATCAATTCAAGGATCGCCCGTCCTTTGAGGACGACGCGGTAAACGGAAGATTCCAGATTTCGTGGCAAATTGTCCTGGGGCAGCCGTCAGCGGAAACATCAGGCGAGACGGACGGTGCTACGGAGACGAGTGGCATTTCCGCAGGAAAATGACGGAGGGAATGTGAGGTCTCTATCATGCAGTCCCCTATTGAAAGTCCAATCTGGCATAGAACGAGTCCGAAACGACTCCCGATTTAATTGGCGACTGCGGGGGATAGTAATGCTGAACGTTCCAAGGCTGAAGAATTGGAGGGTTTTACTGATCTGCTTAGCCGTCCTCGTGAGTGGCTGCAAGGCTACCCCGCCCGGTAAACTTGAGACATATACGATGACCCGGGCGAAGAGATGGCTTCTGGTGCCCAACAGCCACAAAGGTAACCCCGTGGCATCCACGCCCGAAAATATCTCATTTGGTAAAGAAAGCTTTTCCCGTTACTGCGTTTCATGCCACGGCCTTGACGCTGAAAACGATGGTGTAGCGTTCGCCAGTCACTTGTCACCGCCGGTGCCTTCACTGGCTTCTCTGGACGTGCAGACGTACAGCGACGGCCAACTGAAATGGATTATCGATAACGGTCTATGGCCTTCCGGTATGCCGGGCTCCAAGGGTATTCTGACAGAGCAACAGATTTGGTCCATCGTTCTCTACATACGCCAATTGAAGCAAAGCCCCGGTCGTGCGACGGCAGAGGTCGTACCCACCACACTTCCGCAATCAGCAACATACGTAGGCTCGCAAGCTTGCGAGCACTGCCACGAAGACATCTATCAGCGCTGGAAGAAGACCCCGATGGCGAACGTCGTGCGTGATCCGCACGAGCATCCGGATGCCATCCTGCCGGATTTATCCAAGCAAGATCCATTGGTGAAGTTCACCAAAGACGATGTGACTTTGGTTTACGGCAGCAAGTGGAAGCAAAGGTACTTCACAAAAATCGGCAACGACTATTTTCCTGAACCCGCGCAGTGGGATGTTACGCACCAAGTCTGGCGTCCTTATTTTGTAGCGCCTGGGACTGATTGGTGGGAACCGCTCTATCCGCCCGACAACATGAAACGTCCAACGGGACCCACGTGCGACGGCTGCCATTCGGTGAATTACAATGTCCACGATCATACAGTGACGGAATGGAATGTGGGCTGCGAGCGTTGTCACGGGCCGGGCAGTGAACATGTCAAACATCCGTCACTCGCGGTTCTCAATCCGGGCAAAATGGACTTCGTGCGCAGCAATGACACCTGCATTCAATGCCATTCGCAGGGCCGTCCCCTTACCAATCCCATTGAAGGTAGATATTACGATTGGCCGGTTGGCTATGGCGTGGGCAAGAATCTGAGTGATTTCTGGCAACTGGAAGATCACAAACTCGGCGAAACGACTTTCACGCATTTTGCGGACGGAACGGGACACAAAAACCGGATGCAAGGCAATGATTTCGTGCAGAGCGTCATGTATCGGCGCGGTGTCACCTGCTTTACTTGCCACGACGCACACGGCACTAGTAACTACGCTGAATTACGCAAGCCCGCGAACGTGATCTGCCTGGATTGTCACACGCCGGGTGGACTCAATGGACCACGGGCGAGCACTTGGGAAGAACATACGCACCACAAAGCAGGCAGTGCTGGGAGTGAATGCGTGGCTTGTCACATGCCGGAAATTCAGATGACGATTGCGGACGTCAAGGTACACGCACACACATTTCAGTTCATCAGCCCGGCTATGACCGACAAATACAAAATTCCAAACCCATGCACTTCGTGCCATGCCGATAAGTCAACCCAGTGGGCACTAGCCCAAATGAAAGACTGGAAGAGTACTTCTCCATGGCGAGTGCTGCAATGATTCTCATTTTGGAGTTCAGTTGCTGGTTGTCGAAGTGGACTGAACCCTTAGCTTGAGACATTCGGATAAGGCCCCCTTTGCAGGGAAAGGAACTGCAAGTGGCAAAGAGACGAGTGGGAAGATACCCGAAGGAATTCCGCCGGATGGCTGTCGAGCGATTGAAGGCCTGCGACAACATCGTGGAATTGTCACAGGAACTTGGTGTGCATTGGCGGCTTCTCTACAAGTGGCGAGATCAATTTGATCCCTTCGACCCCAGTGAGGAGTCGTCACCAGGGAACTCTCGTGAGTCCACGCTCCGCAAGGAAATCAACCAGCTGAAGCGCGTGCTGGTTGACAAGACGTTGGAGCTGGATTTTTTAAAAGGTGCCTTGCAAAAAGTCGAGGCTCGACGCCAGAAGAGCGGTATCAGTGGCGAGAAGGCGTCTACGACGAAATCCAAGAAGTGATGCCTTTGCAAGGTTGTCCCTACCAAAAACTCCGTTCTCATTGAAATAGTTGAATTTGAACGATGCCGGAGATAGGTTGCTGATGCCATGTTCACGATCATTTTCTC